>JAVRPX010000335.1:0-2970 GCA_032161985.1 Mycobacterium sp. | reverse complement strand
GCCTGCAACCGATCCACTAGCGCGGCGTCACTGCGCCAGTTCGTGCCAAGCGTCATCTGTGTGCCCGCGGTCTGGGACGCGGACAAATACGTGACGATGTCTCCGCCGCGGAACGCGTAGATGGCCTGCTTGGGATCGCCGATCAAAATCAGCGTGGATCGCCCTGTGAACGCGCGGTCGATCACCCGCCACTGCACGGGGTCGGTGTCCTGGAACTCATCGACCATCACGATCGGCCAACGCTGGTGCATTCGAGCCTGGGCCGCCGAGCCGTCGTCCTTCAACGCGTTGGCCAAGCGGGTGAGCAGGTCGTCGTAGCCAAGAATGCCCCGCTTCCGCTTCCGCTGATCCAGTTCTGCGAGAACATCGTTCGCGAAGCTGATGCAGACCGCTGCGCGAGAGTCGGGGTCGGGGTCCTTCGGCCGCAGTTCTGTCGCCGGGTGGTTGACCACCTCACGGGCCAACCGAAGCGCGTCGGGATAGGTCAGCAGCGGATTCTCGCGTTCGCGGCCGAAATGGCGGAGGTACAGGTCGTCGACGATCTCGGTGACCAACTCGTCGAGGCTCTCCACCAGCGTCACACCGCTGTCGGTATCGCCAGCCACACCAAGCGATCGCAGGACCAGTTGGCAGAACTGATGTGTGGTCGCAATCGTCGCGGCGTCGAATGCGGCCAGGGCGTCGCGCAGTCGTTGACGACAGTCCGGTCGTTCCTCGGCGGCCGCCGCGTCGACAAGTTGGCGGCGCACTCGGTCGCGCAGCTCCTGGGTGGCGGCGCGGCTGAACGTGATCAACAGCATCTGGTCCAGCGTCGCCACACCCTCGGCGATGTAGCGAGTGACCAGAGCGGCGAGTGTGAACGTCTTGCCTGTCCCGGCGCTGGCCTCGAGCACCGTGGTCGACCGCTCCGCGGGCAGCGGCCCCAACAGATCGAACGGCTGCATCGTCACTCCAGCGCTCGCAGCATCGGCAGCCACAGGCGGCATGCGTAGGTGTCGAGGCCGCGCTCGACGAGGTGGGACAGCCACGTGCCCTTACCGAACGCGCGCTCGTACGCCTTGTCCGCCTCTTCTCCGGGATAGTTGTTGGAGCGCCACCGGAATCCCGCCGCGCGCTCGGGATCGCCGTGGCTGTGCACGGCCTCGGCCCACGCATAGGACGTCTTGACGGGCAACGGCAATGGCTCGCGCCGACCCTCGTCGTACATCGCGACGAGATCGACCAACAGGTCGCCAGCGGAGTCCGCGGGTCGGCTCATCTTCTCCACTCGTGGAGTGGTGCCGCGCTTGGGTCGGCCGATCGAGATTGCCGACCAGTCGCGGCCAGGTGCGTGAGCGATCAACGCCAGCAACGGAATCCACGGCTGAAGCAGGTGGCGGCCGTCGAGCTTGGAATAGGTCACCGATACCAGCCGATCGCCGTAGACCGGCGAGACGGTGCCGGTGAGTCGCCGACCGGAGCCGAGGTCGATGTCGACATCGACTGCAGTAAGCTCGGCGTCGCGGTAGGGACGGGCGGTCTCGGCGACGAGTGCGGCCTGGTCGCGGATCTCGGTGGCCTTGCGCCAGCCCAACTGGCCGGGCGGGAGAGTACCGCGCCGCCATTCGGCCTGCCGGGCCTGGTCGGAATCCATGCCGTCGAGCATGTCGCGCAGCATGCGGTCGCCGACCGTCCACTCCTCGAGCGCGTTGATGTCGACGGGCATCGCGTCCTCGACCCCGTCGACCTCCCACGGCAGCGTGTAGTCCAGAGCACGGAAGAATCCCTTCACCGGATCGCGGAAGAACGCGATGAGGTCGGCGAGCACGACGTCGTCGGGTGGGGGAGCGGGCAGCGGGCCGTCGATGAACGGGGGCCGTTCGGCGCGATCGCCTGCGCGGGCCAACGCCGCGCGCTTCACGGTCGTGTCGAAGGTGAACGGCTCGTCGGGGATCAGCTTGCCGGGTATCACGTTTCGCGTGTCGAACGGCTGCAGCGGATGCTTCACGACAATCGAGTCGCGCACCTTGCTCTCGGTGGTGAGGTCGAGTGTGTCCAGCAACTCGGCGAGTGGCACCGCAGGCGGTCGCTCCTGTCCTGAGTATTCGTTGGCGCCGGTGTAGGTGATCACCAGCGTCTCGGTCGCCGCGCCGATGGCGTCGAGCAGCAGTTGCCTGTCCTCGGAGCGGATGTCGCGCTCGCCGGTCATCGGGTTGCGGGCGAGGACGTCGTCGCAGTCGACGACACCGAGCCGCGGGAACACGCCGTCGTCGAGACCGACGAGGCACACCACCCGGTGCGGGACCGACCGCATCGGCACCATCGTGCATACGGTCAGTGTTCCGGTGCGGAAGTTGGCGCGGGTCGGGCGTCCGGCGAGGTGGCGCTGCAGCAGGGCGCGGACGTCGGGCAGCCGCATCGTCGTATCCGCCCGCGGACCCGAGCTGTTCAGCACGTCGGCGAATTCGCGCTGCAGCTGGCTGGTCTGCCACGCGTCGTCCTCGTTGACCTTGGCCAGCAGGTCGATGCCCTGCTCGAGCGCTTCGAGCCAGTCGCGTAGTGGTCTTGTGCCGGTGAGTGATTCGACGACGTACTGGAGCCGGTCGATGTATTCGGCGAGCCTGCCTGCCAGTTCGACGCGGTTGCTGCTGACGTCGTCGAGCGGAAGCGTGGTGTCGATCCAGGCGTGTGAGTCGTCGGACATCGCCACACCGGCGAGGACGCGGTCGATGCCGAAACGCCAAGTGTTCTGGATGAAGTCGACGCCGTACGGCTTGCGGTGCTCGCTGTTGAAACCCCAGCGGATGTTCGCTTCCCGCACCCAGCGGGTGATGTCCTCGAGGTCGTCGTCGCTGAACTCGAACCGGGCTCTCACGGGCGCGGTCGCTGCGAGGTTGAGCACCTCGCTGGCGGTGGCCCGCCCGCCGGCAAGCGTGAGCAGCTGCGACGCGACGCCGAGCAGGGGGTTGGTCTGAACGAGCGATCGGTCGG
>JAVRPX010000334.1:0-4045 GCA_032161985.1 Mycobacterium sp. | reverse complement strand
CGCACATCGACGCGATCGTCGTAGCGACCCCGCCGACCAGTCACGTCCCGATCGCGCTAGAGGCTATCGCGGCCGGCAAGCACGTCCTGGTCGAGAAGCCACTCGCGCCGACCTCCGCCGAGGCGCGCAAGCTGATCACCGCGGCTGCGCAGGCCGGAGTCGTGCTGATGACCGGCCACACGTTCGAGTACAACCCCGCGGTGTGGAAGCTCCGTGAACTGGTGCACAGCGAGGTACTCGGCGACGTCTACTACCTCGACTCGGCACGTCTGAACCTCGGCCTCTATCAGAACGACGTCAACGTCATCCTCGACCTGGCACCGCACGACGTGTCGATCATCAACTACGTGTTGGGTGAGCCTCCGGTGGCCGTGCAGGCCTGGGCATCCCGGCACGCGCATCCCCGCTTCGAGGACGTCGCCTACCTGCGGTTGCTCTACGCCGATCCACGGCTTTCGGCCAACATCCACGTGAGCTGGCTCGATCCCTGCAAGGTTCGGCGCGTCACGGCCGTGGGCAGCGCGAAGATGGCGGTCTACGACGACCTCGCCGCAGACGAGCGGATCCGCGTCCTCGACAAGGGGGTGTCGCCGTCCCTGAACACGGACGACCTCACCCAACCGCCGATGTCGTACCGCTACGGCGATATCACCTCGCCGTACGTCGCATCCGACGAGCCGCTGGGCGTACAGGACGCACACTTCGCACTGTGCATCCTGACCGAGAGCACCCCTAACACCGACGGCGTGAGCGGTCTTGCCGTCGTCGAGGTTCTTGAGGCCGCACAACTGTCCCTTCAGCTGGACCGACCGGTTCGACTAGAAGAGCTGTCACCCGACCGGGCGCCGGCCCTCGTCGGCGGTAGTGGGATTTTCCGTTCCCCCGCGCGCCCGTGGCTACGCGATCACGCGCCACAGGAGGAACCCCAGAACGCGTGGCATCGCGGTCACGCGGCCACGGTCACCACGTGAGGGAGAGGAAGGCCATGGACGTGCCCTTCATCAACCTCAGCGCCATGACTGGCGACGTCAGGACGAAGGTCTCCGACGCGTGGTTGGCCCTGCTCGACTCGAACCGGTTCATCGGTGGAGAGGCCGTCGACCGGTTCGAGTCGCAGTGGGCCGCATATTGCGGCACGACGCAAGCCGTCGGGGTGGCCAACGGAACCGACGCGATCCACTTGACGCTACGTGCGATGGGGATTGGCCAGGGCGACGAGGTCGTCGTGCCGGCGAACAGCTTCGTCGCAACGGCGGAGGCCGTCGTCCTCGCCGGCGCCACACCGCGCTTCGCCGACGTGGATCCGGCAACTCTGCTGCTCACCGCGGACGATCTCGAGGCCGCCGTGACGAGCCGGACCAGGGCGGTCATCGTCGTTCACCTGTATGGCCAGATGGCCGACATGGACTCGCTCTCCCGGGCGGCAGAACGACTCGGGATAGCGATCATCGAGGATGCCGCGCAGGCACACGGCGCGGCGTGGCGCGGGCGGCGCGCAGGATCGGTAGGCCGAGCCGGTTGCTTCAGCTTCTACCCGGGCAAGAATCTCGGCGCGTTCGGCGATGCCGGCGCGGTCGTCACCTCGGATGCGGACCTGGCCGCGCGGTTGCGCGCCCTGCGAGACCACGGCCGCACGAGTGGGTCGCACTATCAGCACGAGTACCTGGGCACGAACAGTCGCCTTGACGCGGTTCAGGCAGTCGTCCTCAGCGCGAAGTTGGAGCGCCTCGACGAGTGGAATGACGCACGCCGAGCGATTGCAGCGCGCTATCGCGCGGCGATCGCCGAGACCGCCATCGAATTCGTCGAGGAGGCACCGGGCGCGCGCGGCGTCTACCACCTCGCCGTGGCTCGCGTGCCGCAGCGTGACCGGGTACGGCATTGGCTCCAGAAGCAGGGCATCGAGACCGGAATTCACTATCCGACGCCGATCCACCGGCTCCCTCCATACGAGCACCTCTCGGCCCGGCCCCTTCCGGTGGCCGAACAAGCAGCGGAGCAGGTGCTGTCACTGCCGATGTTTCCGCATATGACGCCGGCGCAGATTTCGCATGTGTGCCGCGCCATCGCGTCGCTCGACGAACTCCTGATGGTCCCGGAGGCAATCGGTGTCTGACGTCGTGGTGCAGGGCGGCGTGCAGATCGATGCGACCGCCATCCTTGGCTATCCATCGACGCGCGAAAGCGGGCATGCCGCAGGGCTCGTGGTGGGTCCGGACGCTCGGGTGCGCAGCGGTAGCACGATCTACCTGGGTTCCCGGATCGGTGCTCGCTTCCAGACCGGGCACAACGTCGTCGTCCGCGAGGAATGCACGATCGGCGACGACGTCTCGGTGTGGAGCAACACGGTCATCGACTACGGCTGCCACATCGGTGACCGCGTGAAGATCCATTCCAACTGCTACATCGCGCAGTTCACCGAGATCGAGGACGACGCGTTTCTGGCGCCCGGGGTGGGCATCGCCAATGACCTGTATCCCGGTCAGGCCGCCTCGGCACACGTCATGTCCGGACCCTGGATTGGAAGCAGGGCGCAGATCGGCGTGAACGTGACCCTGTTGCCATTTGTGCGCATCGGCGCCGGCTGCTTGATCGGTGCCGGCGCGGTCGTCGTGCACGACATCCCTGACGGATGCGTCGCTTTCGGCAACCCGGCGACCGTACGTGGCCACGTCGGTGACCTGACCTCGATCGAGGATCGGGTCGAAGCCGTCACCAACTCAGCGAGTCGATACCGACGCGCACGGCCGCATGGCGTGGCGCTCCTGCAGAATCGGCGTGACGGCCATGACCGCTAGCAGAATCCAGGTGCCTGGGCGGGTGCTGGCCCGGCACTCGGCGACTCCCCGCCTCACCGGCAAGCGTGTCTTCGACCTCGTGGTCGCGTCCTGCCTGGTGTGCCTACTGATCCCCATCCTCGTCATCGTGTGGCTGCTCGTCCGGACGACGAGTCCTGGCAAGGGGATGTTCCGGCAGACCCGAATCGGGCGTTACGGCCGCCCATTCGTCATGTACAAGTTCCGCACCATGCGAGCCGACAGCGGCGACGACATACATCGCGAGTACGTCCGCAGACTCCTGACAGAAGACAACCCACCGGCCGGCGGCGCAAGAGGACTCTACAAACTCGAATCGGATCCGCGCGTGACCAAGGTCGGGCGACTGCTACGGCGGACCAGTCTCGATGAGTTGCCGCAACTGCTCAACGTCGTCAAGGGCGACATGTCCCTGGTCGGACCACGGCCGGCGCTTCCGTACGAGGCAGAGCTGTTCAGCACGACGCACCGCACCCGTTTCCTGGTCGCGCCCGGCGTGACCGGACTGTGGCAGATCTGTGGCCGCAGCAAGCTGCCGATGCAGACGGGGCTGGACCTCGACATCGAATACGTCCAGCGCCGAACCTTCTGGCTGGACCTGAAGATTCTCCTGAAGACGGTGCCGGCCGTGTTCACCGCCGATGGGGCACCGTGACCGCAGCCGCTACGACCGAACAAGCGACCGCGCGCGACAGCGCGGCCGCGGGTGACTCGATCGCGGTCGCGGTCTGGACGCTGGTCAGCCGGATCACCGGTGTGGTGAAGATTGCCGCCATCGGCGCCGTGCTCGGTCTGACGTTCTTCGGCAACGCCTACCAGTTCACCAACTCGCTGCCCAATCTCATCTATTTCGGCTTGCTGGCCGGATCGTTGTTCTCGTCGTTGCTGGTGCCGGCACTCGTCGGGCACATTGACGCCGGCGACCGGGCGGCGTCCGAGCGCGTCGCCGGCGGCTTCCTGGGCATGACGCTCGTCGCGCTCGGCGCCGCGGTGCCGCTGGCGGTCCTGTTCGGACCGGCGGTGCTCAGTCTTGCCGCGAGCGGGGCTGGTTCAAGCGCCGGTGCGCAGGAGCAGGTAGGCCGTTGGCTCATCCTGATGTTCATCCCGCAGTTGTTTCTGTACGGCGTCGTGGGCGCAGCGACCGCGTCGATGAATGCGTGCCGGCGCTTCGCGTTGGCTGCGGCCGCCCCGGCCTTCGAGAACATCGGCACGATCGCCGTCCTCGCCGC
>JAVRPX010000333.1:0-3584 GCA_032161985.1 Mycobacterium sp. | reverse complement strand
TGGACTGCCTTGCGGCCTACTCGGCGGTCAACTTCGGACACGGCAATCCGGAGATCGTCGCCGCCGCCCATGCGCAGCTCGACACAGCGACCCTGGTCAGCCGCGCCTTCCATTCCGACCGGCTGGGCCCATTCTGCGAAGCGCTGGCCGAGCTGTGTGGAAAGGACATGGTGCTGCCGATGAACAGCGGCGCGGAAGCCGTTGAGAGCGGTATCAAGGTGGCCCGCAAGTGGGGCACCGACGTCAAGGGCGTGCCCGCCGGAGCGAGCAATATCGTGGTGGCGCACAACAACTTCCACGGCCGCACCACAACGATCATCAGCTTCTCCGACGACGAGACGGCGCGCCGTGGCTTCGGCCCGTACACGCCCGGCTTCCGGGCGGTGCCATTCGGTGACGCAGAAGCGATGGCCGCCGCCATCGACGACGACACCGTCGCGGTGCTGATCGAACCCATCCAGGGTGAGGCGGGCATCATCGTGCCGCCGGACGACTACCTGCCACGCGTGCGCGCGCTGTGCACCGAACACAACGTGCTGATGATCGCCGACGAGATCCAGTCCGGCCTGGCCCGGACCGGGCGCACCTTCGCGTGCGACCACTGGGGCGTGGTGCCCGATATCTACCTGCTCGGCAAAGCCCTTGGCGGTGGCGTGGTTCCGGTATCGGCGGTGGTGGCCAACCGCGACATCCTCGGCGTGCTGCACCCCGGTGAGCACGGCTCGACGTTCGGCGGCAACCCGCTTGCCGCGGCGATCGGCACCACGGTGGTAGGCATGCTGCGACGTGACGAATTCCAGTCCCGTTCAACCGAACTTGGCGAGCGCCTGCACGCGCGGCTGCGCGCGCTGATCGGCTATGGCGTGATTGCGGTGCGCGGCATGGGGCTGTGGGCCGGTGTCGACATCGATCCGTCGCTCGCCACCGGCAAGCAGATCAGCCTGAAGCTGGCGGAACGCGGTGTGCTGGTTAAGGACACCCACGGCTCGACGCTGCGTTTCGCGCCGCCGTTGGTGATCACGGCCGAGGAAATCGACTGGGCGATTGGCCAGTTCGCCGACGTTTTGTCCGAGGCGGCTTCACACTTGTCCGGTACGGAGGCACCATGACCGCCCCATCACCAAGCCTCTCCGAGCAGTTGTTGCGGCGTCGGCCTGTTGCCGGTGCCCCGGTCGCACACGGTGCCTCAGACCATCTCAAGCGAAGTATCGGCACCTTCCAGCTGACGCTCTTCGGCGTCGGCGCAACCGTCGGTACCGGCATCTTCTTCGTGCTGTCTGCGGCGGTGCCGGAGGCGGGCCCGGCGGTGCTTGTCTCGTTTGTTCTCGCAGCGATCGCTGCCGGCCTCTCCGCCATCTGTTACGCGGAGATGGCGTCTTCGGTGCCGGAGTCGGGCTCGACATACTCGTACGCCTACACGACGATGGGCGAGTTCACCGCGATGGGTGTGGCAGCCTGTCTTCTTCTGGAGTATGGCGTATCTATCTCCGCAGTCGCGGTTGGGTGGAGCGGTTACCTGAACAAGTTGTTGGACAACCTGTTTGGTTGGCAACTCCCGCAGTCATTGACGTCGGCCCCGTGGGACGCCACCCCGGGCATCGTCAACCTACCCGCCGTCTTGCTGATCCTCATGTGCATGGCGCTGCTGATCCGCGGTGCCAGCGAGTCGGCTGCCGTCAACACCGTAATGGTGTTGATCAAGCTCGGCGTGCTGATGATGTTCATCGTCATCGCGCTCACTGCGTTCGACGCCGACCACTTCCACGGCTTCTGGGACAAGGGCATGGCAGGCATCACCACGGCCGCCAGCATGATCTTCTTCTCGTTCATCGGCCTCGACGCGGTATCGACAGCCGGTGACGAGGTGAAGGATCCGCAAAAGACCATGCCCCGCGCGATCATTGCTGCACTGATCGTGGTCACCAGCTTCTACATCCTGGTCGCCTTCGCGGGACTCGGCACGCAGGACGCCGCCGAGTTCGGGTCGGACGAACAGGCCGAAGCGGGGTTGTCGGTGATCCTGGAGAAGATCACCGGCGGAACCTGGGCCAGCACGCTTCTGGCCGCGGGTGCGGTGATCTCGATCTTCTCGGTGACCCTGGTCGTGATGTACGGCCAGACCCGCATCCTGTTCGCTATGGGCCGGGACGGACTGCTTCCGTCGATGTTCGCAAAGGTGAACCCGCGCAGCATGACTCCGGTTGGCAACACCATCATCGTCGCGGTCGCCACATCGATCCTGGCCGGCTTCATTCCCCTGACCTGGTTGCTGGATGCCGTGTCGATCGGAACATTGGTTGCTTTCATTACGGTATCGGTCGGCGTCATCATCCTGCGGGTGCGCGAACCCAATCTGGAGCGCCCATTCAAGGTGCCTGGTTATCCCGTCACACCCGTCCTCTCCGTCCTTGCGTGCATGGCGGTGCTGTACGGCCTGCGCTGGCAGACATGGCTGGTGTTCGGCGCCTGTGTCGGCCTCGTGCTGCTGTTCTACTTGTTCTGGGGTCGCCGCCACAGCGCGCTGAACGACGGTGGCGACGGCTACATACCCACTGCGGTTCCGGGCGATGACGACGTGATGCTCGTGCATCCACCGGAGGGCAAGCAGTGACAGTCGCCGTCGGCTACCTGGCCGGTAAGAGCGGCCGGTCGCCGCTGTATCTTGCCGTCGAGGCGGCGAAGACGCTGAAGACGTCGCTCACGGTCGTCACGGTCGTGCCGCGGCCGTGGATGACACCGTCGATCGCCCGGATCGACGCCGAATACGCCCAATACGCCGAGCAATTGGCGTCGGACTCGGCCAAACAGGCGCAGCAATGCATCGATTCACTTGCCACAGGCCTGGACGTGAAGTTTCACAAGGTCGCTCACCGGTCGGTGTCCGGCGGGCTCCTGGAAGCGGCGGAAGAGCTCAAGTCCGAAGTGCTCGTCCTGGGCTCCGCCGCGGACGGAAAGCTCGGGCAGGTTGTGGTTGGCTCGACCGCCGACCGGCTGCTGCACTCGTCTCCCGTGCCGCTGACCATCAGCCCTCGCGGCTATCGCGGCTCGAAAGCCGGTGGACTGACCAGGATCACAGCCGCGTACCCCGGCACACCGGAGACACTGCATGTGGTGGAACGCGTTGCGGCACTTGCCGAGCGGCTCGGCGTGCCGATGCGGATCGTCACGTTCGCGGTTCGTGGCCGCACGATGTACCCACCCGAGGTCGGGCTTCGTGCCGAGGACTCCATTCTTGAACAATTGGCAACGCAGGCTCGAGAAACGTTGGCGCAGTTGAAGAAGGACGGTGCCGTCCGCAAGAACGTGGAGCTTCAGGTCGTCACCGGCAACGGCTGGGACGATGCACTGGACGACGCTGACTGGGAGGACGGCGATCTGTTAGCCATCGGCACATCGCCAGTGGGCGGAATCGCCAGGGTGTTTCTCGGCTCTCGTGGCTCAAAGATCCTGCGGCACAGCCCAGTCCCGGTGCTGGTGCTGCCCGGCTAGTACTTCGCGGTGCCGCGGTCGACGGCGATCTGGCTGCCCGAGATCGTGGCCGAACCGTCACCGGCCAGCCAGGCGACCACGTCGGAAACCTCCTC
>JAVRPX010000332.1:0-3972 GCA_032161985.1 Mycobacterium sp. | reverse complement strand
GACGAGCGAGAGGACTAGCGAGACTAATGACCAGTGTGTTGATCGTGGAGGACGAGGAGTCCTTGGCCGATCCCCTGGCCTTTCTGTTGCGCAAGGAGGGCTTCGAGGCCACGGTGGTGGTCGACGGGCCGTCGGCCCAGGCCGAATTCGACCGGGCCGGTGCCGACATCGTCCTGCTGGACCTGATGCTGCCGGGCATGAGCGGAACCGACGTGTGCAAGCAATTGCGCTCCCGTTCAAGCGTTCCCGTCATCATGGTGACAGCGAGGGATAGTGAGATCGACAAGGTCGTCGGGCTGGAGCTGGGTGCCGACGATTACGTCACCAAGCCGTACTCGGCACGCGAGCTGATCGCGCGGATCCGGGCGGTGCTGCGTCGCGGCAACGACAGCGACGACTCCGGCATCGGCGACGGAATCTTGGAGGCCGGCCCGGTGCGGATGGACGTGGAGCGACACGTCGTGTCTGTCAACGGTGAACCGATCACGTTGCCGCTCAAGGAGTTCGACCTGCTGGAGTACTTGATGCGCAACAGCGGCCGTGTGCTCACCCGCGGACAGCTCATCGACCGGGTCTGGGGCGCCGACTATGTCGGCGACACCAAGACGCTCGACGTACACGTCAAGCGGTTGCGGTCGAAGATCGAGTCCGACCCGGCCAACCCCGTACACCTCGTCACGGTGCGCGGCCTTGGCTACAAATTGGAGGGGTAGCGCCGAACGTGGGTTACCGGCCCGTCTTCGCGCCGGATGCGTGCATCAACCCCACACTCGCCGCACCTAGGGCGTGATTCCGCCAATGATTTCGAACACCTCAAAGGTGTTGATGCCTGAGGTGACTGACGGGTCGCGCTCGCCGATCGCCAGCACTTCGGCCCTGTCCGCGGCGCGAAGCACGCCGAGACCCCAAACGCCTTCCGGGTCGGCGACGGGACCGTATACCACGACCTTGCCGTCGCTCAGCAGCTGCTGCCAGTAGTCCATGTGCCCGGCCATCGCTGACTGCTCCTCGACAGTCATCGTCTGGGCGAAATCCGCCCGCGGGGGGATGAGTCTAAACAGGAACAGCTGGCTCATTGTGCGGCGCGGGTCGCGGGGTGCACGGCGATCAGCCCTAAACTGCTGCGCCGCTTGCACATTGCGGCCAGTTCGGAGTACGCCTTCTCACCGAGCAGCTCGATCAATTCGGGGGCGTATGACTCCCACACCTGCTTGGCGCCGACATGCGCGTTGGGGTCGCCGGTGCAGTACCAATGCAGGTCCGCTCCGCCCTCGCCCCAGCCGCGCCGGTCGTACTCGGTGATCGTCGTCTTGAGCACCTCGGTCCCGTCGGGGCGCTCCACCCACTCCTGGGTGCGGCGAATGGGCAGCTGCCAGCACACATCCGGCTTCATCGTCAACGGCTCGACACCCAGCTTGAGCGCCTTGCTGTGCAGCGCGCATCCGATACCGCCGGGAAATCCGGGCCGATTAAGAAAGATGCAGGCGCCCTTGTACTTTCGCGTGCGCAGGTTGGGTTTGTCGTCGTACTCGTCCATCTCGAGGTAACCCTTTTTGCCGAGACCCTTCTCGCGGAACTGCCAATCGTCGTCGGACAACTGCTTGACGGCGTCATCGAGCCGGGCGCGGTCGTCCTTGTCGGACAGAAACGCTCCGTGCGAGCAGCACCCATCGTCGGGGCGGCCCTCCACAGTGCCCTTGCACGCCGGTGTGCCGAACACACACGTCCATCGCGACAGCAGCCATGTCAGGTCTGCCGCTATCAAGTGCTCGGGATTGTCCGGGTCATAGAACTCCACCCACTCGCGGGCGAAGTCCAGTTCCACTTCTCCGGGGTGCGATGCGCTCACAAAACTCAACGGTAGACCAGTTAAGTTGGGGGAGTGCGATTAGGCGTGCTCGACGTGGGCAGCAATACCGTCCATCTGTTGGTGGTGGACGCGCGCCGCGGCGGTCATCCGACACCGATGAGTTCCACCAAGGCCGCACTGCGACTCGCTGAGGCCATCGACAGCTCGGGCAAGCTCACGCGCAAGGGTGCCGACAAACTCGTCAGCACCATCGACGAGCTCGCGAAGATCGCCGCCAGCTCGGGCTGCGCCGAGCTGATGGCGTTCGCCACCTCCGCCGTGCGCGACGCCACCAACTCCGAGGACGTGCTCGCGCGGGTGCTCGCCGAAACCGGCGTGGCGCTGCAGGTGCTCAGCGGGGTCGACGAATCCCGGTTGACGTTCCTGGCGGTGCGCCGCTGGTACGGGTGGAGCGCCGGGCGCATCATCAACATCGACATCGGTGGCGGTTCGCTGGAATTGTCCAACGGCGTCGACGAAGAGCCCGAGGTTGCGATGTCGCTGCCGCTCGGCGCCGGCCGCCTCACGCGCGAATGGCTGCCCGACGATCCGCCTGGCCGCCGCCGCGTGGCCATGCTTCGCGACTGGCTGGCCACCGAAATCGCCGACGCAGGCGCCGAGATGCTCAAGGCTGGCAGTCCGGACCTCGCGGTGGCGACGTCGAAGACGTTCCGATCGCTGGCCCGGCTCACCGGAGCAGCCCCGTCGGGGGCGGGACCTCGGGTCAAGAGGACACTTACCGCTACCGGTCTTCGGCAACTCATAGCTTTCATCTCTAGGATGACCGCGACTGACCGTGCGGAGTTGGAAGGGGTGAGTGCCGAGCGGGCGCCACAGATCGTGGCGGGAGCTTTGGTAGCTGAGGCGAGCATGAATGCTCTCGCCGTCGAAAGCGTGGACATCTGCCCCTGGGCATTGCGAGAAGGGCTGATTCTGCGGAAACTCGACAGCGAGGCGGATGGAACGGCCTTGGTGGAAACGTCCGTGCGCGGTGCTGGACGAGAAGTAGCTAGGCCAAGAGGCAACAGACGATGACAGGACCAGAAGACAACCACAGCACGCGACCGTTCTCGGTCGCGGAGTTGCTGGCGAAGAACGGCACAATCGGTTCCCCGCCCGTAGGCGGTCGGCGCCGGCGGCGTCGTGGCGACACGGACTCAGTCACGGTCGCGGAGTTGACCGGCGAGATCCCGATTGTCAGAGATCACGACGTCGAGGAAGCCGAAACCACCAGAACCATCCCGGTGGTCGCCGACGAGCCCGTCGCGGTGTCGACCAACGGCGCAGCAGGCCACGTCGACGAGGTCGATGCCGCGGTTGATCACGAAGCCGCAGACGACTACGTCGACGTCGACGACGACTACGCCGACGCGGTAGCCGACTACTCCGCCCACATCGAGGAGCGTGACGTCGACGCTGACCCGGTGGACTTCTTCGCGCCGCCGCCGCGTCGCCCGCGGTACACACCCGACCCACGGCGCTACCGGGCCCCGGCAGGCCGGGGTGCCGAGCAGATGAGTCCCGATCCGGTCGACTACGACGAAGATCTGGCCCTCGTTGAGCCGCCGGAGATCGAGGACGAAGACATCGAGGCCGCGGTCGGGGAGAAGGATAAAGACCAGCTGCCGTCGTATCTGCGGTCGACGGCGGGCCCGCTATTCGGCGGCCAAACCGTCGCAGACGACTTGGCCCGGCGTGGTGTGCCCCCGGCCCCCGAAGACATCGATCTGGGGGACGACGAGGATACCGAGGCTGCGCCGTCGGGCATGTCATCGTTCATGCGCGCCGCCTGGGTCGTCGGCCAGTGCATCCTCGCGGTCGCGTTCGGTGCGGGCCTTTTCATCGCGTTCGACCAGCTGTGGAAGTGGAACAACATCGTCGCCCTTGTGCTGTCGGTGCTGGTGATCCTCGGCCTGGTGGTGGGCGTGCGTGTGGTGCGTAAGACCGAGGACATCGGAAGCACGCTGATCGCGGTGGCGGTCGGGGCACTGGTCACGCTGGGACCGTTGGCACTGCTTCAGTCGGGCTGAGGCGTCATCAGACGCCGATAGAAAGCACAGTGCGCCCCGCCATCAAGGTCGGTCTGTCGACGGCCTCGGTATATCCGCTGAGGACCGAGGCCG
>JAVRPX010000331.1:0-2725 GCA_032161985.1 Mycobacterium sp. | reverse complement strand
TAATGCAAGCCGTCCTCGGTTTCGATCGGGCCGAGGTGCGTCTTGAGCATCATGTTGAATTCGCGCGGCTCGGTCCACTGACCCGGCTCACCGGTGTCGGGATCGCGAATGTCGGCCAGCCCGTTGGCCGGCGGATGGCCGTGCTTGGCCTCATATGCCTCGATGAGATGGTCTGCGCGATAACGCTTGTGCGTGATCAGCGACTCCACCAGCGGGTCGTGGAACACCTCGACGTGGCCGGAAGCCACCCACACTTCTCGGGGCAGGATGATCGACGAGTCGAGGCCGACGACGTCGTCGCGGCCGGTGACCACGGAGCGCCACCACTGCCGCTTGATGTTCTCCTTGAGTTCCACGCCAAGCGGTCCGTAGTCCCACGCCGATTTCGTGCCGCCGTAGATCTCGCCGGCCTGGAACACGAATCCACGTCGCTTGGCCACGTTCGCGACAGTGTCGATGATGGACGCCACGGGGACACAGCCTAGCGACCGGCCCGGCTCCGTTGACATGCGCGATCGCGCATGTATGGTTGGGCCATAATGAAAACCGTTTCCACTTTGCCTGGTGTTGACGTGCACGACCACGGTGGCACTCCGCCATCGGATATGCCGTCGCGCGACGTCCTCGACACCGCGGGCGACCTGCTGCGTGCGCTGGCCGCGCCGGTGCGGATCGCGATCGTGCTGCAGCTGCGTGAGTCGGCGCGCTGCGTGCACGAACTCGTCGACGCGCTCGCGGTGCCACAACCGCTGGTCAGCCAGCATCTGCGCATCCTCAAGGCCGCAGGCGTGGTGGCAGGCGAACGCTCGGGGCGGGAAGTGATGTACCGCTTGGTCGATCATCACCTGGCCGACATCGTGGTCGCGGCGGTGACCCACGCCGCCGAGGGTGGCGAGTGACCACGACGGGGGTGCGGGCCACCCGGCAGCGCGCCGCGATCTCCGCGCTACTGGAGAACCTTGACGAGTTCCGGTCCGCGCAGGAGCTGCACGACGAACTGCGCCGCCAGGGCGAAGGCATCGGCCTGACGACCGTGTACCGCACGCTGCAACAGCTGGCCGCCAACGGGCTCGTCGACACGCTGCGCACCGACACCGGCGAGTCGGTGTACCGACGTTGCTCGGAACATCACCATCACCACCTGGTCTGCCGGGCCTGCGGCTCAACAGTTGAGATTCAGGGCGGTGACGTCGAGGCGTGGGCCGCCGAGGTCGCCCGCGAACACGGCTTTTCCGATGTCAGCCACACCATCGAAATCTTTGGTATCTGTGGCGACTGCGTCGCCAAGAAGCCGTCAGGCAACTAGCGCCCGGCGCACGTCGCCGCCCGTCGCCAGCACCATAAGGATCAGCGTGCGCAGCGCGTCGTCGGTCAGGCCCGCTGCGGGAAAGTTGTAGCGCAGCAGCACATCCGCGACCTTCTTGGAATTGCCTTTGGCCCGCTCGCTTTTCTCCATCAGCGACACCGTGCCAAGCAGCGTGTCATGCGCATGCTTCGCGACCTTCGCGCGAAGCTTGGCGTCCAACGGCAGGTCCCACGCCAGGATCTGCGTCAGCGACACCATCTCGAGGTCCTCGGCGATCGTCACGACCCGCAACGAGGCGAACGTCTCGTCGTGGTGCACGGTGACCGCGCCGTCGTCTTCATGCTGGATCGGCAGGATGTCGTCAAGGACCGCGGCCACTCTCTCCTGAAGTGTCATCATGCCCTGCCGAAGCGACGGTTTCGGCTCACGTACTCCTCGCACGCCGCCCACAGGTCGCGGCGGTCGTAGTCCGGCCACAGCTTGTCCTGGAAGACATATTCGGCGTACGCCGCCTGCCAAATAAGGAAGTTGCTTGCCCGCTGCTCCCCCGACGTCCGGATGAACAGGTCCACATCGGGAATGTCGTTGCGGTGCAGGTGTTTGGCGACGGTGTCCTCCGTGATGCGGCGCGGGTTGAGCGCGCCTGCAACGGCTTCCTCGGCGACGGCTCTCGCGGCTTCGGCGATCTCGGTGCGGCCGCCGTAGTTGACGCAGTAGTTGACGGTGATGACGTCGTTATCGACGGTCATCTGCTCGGCGATGTCGAATTCCTTGATCACGCTGCGCCACATCCTGGGCCGCGAACCCACCCAGCGCATGTTCACGCCCATCGCGTCGAGGTTTTCCCGCCTGCGGCGCACCACTTCCCGGTTGAACCCCATCAGGAAGCGCACCTCCTCGGTGCTGCGCTTCCAGTTCTCGGTGGAGAACGCGTACACGCTGAGATGTTTGATGCCGATTTCGATGGCGCCGCACGTGATGTCGATGAGCACCGCCTCGCCCATCTTGTGACCCTCGGTGCGATGCAGCCCGCGCTGGGTGGCCCAGCGGCCGTTGCCGTCCATCACGATCGCGACGTGGTTGGGTACCTGGTCGGCGGGAATCTGCGGCGCGGTGGCCTTGGACGTGTGCTGCGGCGGGCGGGCGAACCTGCCGTTGGTGTGCGGCAGCAGCTGCGGAAAGACGACCGGCCACGTGGTCTTGTCGGGGAACGTCGGATAGTCGTCAGGTGCCTGAGGCAATTGGGGGTATTGGGTCTTGCTGGCCCGTCTGATTGCCATGGCTGACATCCTGCCCGAACAGCGCCACCCGCTGGTCAGCGACCGTGCGATCGACCCGATACGCCCGTTCGACCAGCGGCAATGTTCGCAGCTGACGTTCCAGATGCCACTGCAGGTGCGCGGCGACCAGCCCGCTGGC
>JAVRPX010000330.1:0-4197 GCA_032161985.1 Mycobacterium sp. | reverse complement strand
CGAAACGTCCCGCTGCTGTCCCGCATCGGCGCGGACCGCGCCGACGAGCTGCGCACCGATGTCGAGGCGGCGAAGGCGGGATGGCCCGACGCCCTCGTGTTGCGGGTCGACCGGCGCAACCAGGTGCTGATCTCGGGCGGCCAGGCAGTGCTGGGCAAGGCCGCCAAGCTCGGCGACCGGCCGCCGGACAACGCAGTCTTCCTCGGCCGCCTCGCCGACGGCAGGCATGTGTGGGGCATCCGCGCCGCGCTTGAGGGGCCTGAGGACCCGCACATCGAAACCGAGGTGCTCGACCTGCGCCGGGCCGGCCAGGTCTTCGACGACGTCAGCGCTCAGCTGGTGGCGACCGCGGCCGCGTTGCTGAATTGGCATGACAACGCGCGGTTCAGCGCCATCGACGGCGCGCCGACCAAGCCGATCAAGGGCGGCTGGGCGAGGGTCAACGCGACCAACGGACATGAGGAGTTTCCCCGCATCGACCCGGCGGTGATCTGCCTGGTTCACGACGGCCACGACCGCGCCGTGCTGGCCCGTCAGACGGTGTGGCCCGAGCGACTGTTCTCGATTCTGGCCGGCTTCGTGGAGGCGGGTGAGTCGTTCGAGTCGTGCGTCGTCCGCGAGATCGCCGAGGAGGTCGGGCTGACCGTGACCGACGTCCGCTATCTGGGCAGCCAGCCGTGGCCGTTTCCGCGGTCGCTGATGGTCGGATTCCATGCGCTCGGCGATCCGGAGCAGGAGTTCTCATTCAACGACGGCGAGATCGCCGAGGCGGGCTGGTTCACCCGCGCCGAGGTTCGTGCGGCGCTCGAGGACGGCGATTGGAGCAGCGATTCCCCGTCGAGGCTGTTGTTGCCCGGATCGATCTCGATCGCCAGGGAGATCATCGAATCCTGGGCGGCTCTCGACTAGCCCCAGTCGCCCAAACGGACGCATCGGCTAAAAGGTGCGAGGTGAATTGCGCCATTTCGTCGATCTCGGTGATGCAAGAAATAAATGAGAGCCGTTCCACATTTGGCGGTTTTCGCTGCCGTCCAATTTGCTCGCTGCGACGATTGGGTCATGTCTGCCGGTGTCTTGAGCCGTTCGACCGAATTCCGGGCGATCGCCGATTTCTTGGCTTCAGCGGAGACGCAGCCGTCAGCATTGGTGCTCGAGGGCGAGGCAGGCATCGGCAAGACCACGCTGCTGTTGGCAGCCGCAGAGCAAGCGCGTGAGCGCGGCTTTCGGGTGCTGACTGCCTGGGTGGGGCAAGCCGAATCGGTAATGGCCTATGCGGCGGTGTTCGATTTGTTCGCCGAGGTGGATAACGCCGTCTTGGCTGGATTACCCGACCTCCAGCGCCTCGCCGTCGACCGGGTGTTGTTGCGCGCGAGCCGCGAGGGTCCGGCCACGGACCAACGGGTGGTGGCCGCCGCGCTGGTGTCCGTTATCGAGATCCTCGCGGCCGAGGCGCCGGTTCTGCTGGCGATCGATGACGTGCAGTGGCTGGACCCGTCAAGCAAGGCAGTCATCGAATTTGCGATACGTCGCCTGGCCGGGGCGGCCGGAGTGCTCGTCACGGAGCGCTCCCAGCCCGAAGGCGGCAGCGCAGTCTTGTGGCTGAAGATGCGCCGAGCAGACGGTGTGGACCGGATGCCCGTTGGGCCGATGACCATGGGTGCGCTGCACAAGGTGATCTCCGAAAAACTGGGCCGTTCGTTTGCTCGTCCGGCAATGATGCGCATCGCCGAAACCTCCGGTGGGAACCCGTTTTTCGCGCTGGAACTGGCACGTGCAGTGGACGATAAGTCACTAACCTCGGACCTGGTGCTGCCGGGCACACTTGGCGAGCTGATGCGCGCGCGAATCGGACGCTTGGACGATGAAGTACGCGACGTGTTGCTTGCTGCCGCTTGTGTGGCCGCGCCAACGGTCGACCTGCTGGCCAGGGCCACCGGCACCGCGGTTGACCGCGCCGTCGAACTGCTCGAAGAACCCGAGAGCAACGGCGTCATCGTGATCGACGGCAATCGAGTGCAGTTCTCTCACCCGCTGCTGGCCCACGCGATCTACACCGACGCGGACGGGCGCCGTCGCCGCGCGATGCACCGGACCGTCGCGGAGATCGAAACGCAGCCAGAACTGAAGGCCCGACACCTCGCACTGGCCTGCACGACCGCGGAGCCCGCAACCCTGCAGGCACTCGACACGGCCGCCGAGATGGCTCGCATCCGTGGTGCGCCCGCGGCAGCAGCCGAACTCGTCGATCTGGCGCGAAGACTCGGCGGTGACACCCCGCAGCGCCGCATCCGATCGGCCAATCACCACCTCGACGGTGGCAACGCCGGGCAGGCCCGGGCCCTGCTCGAAGAGACCATCGGCCAGTTATCACCCGGCTCCCTGCGGGCCCAGGGGCTGACCCAGCTCGCCGTTGTCCGATTGTCCGACGACAGCTTCATCGAGGCCGCCAAGGTGTTGGAGCACGCCCTTGATGAGACCGGCGATCATCCCGCACTCAAGGCGCAGATGTTGGTCATGCTTTCGTATGCGTTGCTCAACGCCGGTGACCTCGCGGTTGCCGTGCGCCGTGCGGAAGAGGCTGTCGCGATCGCCACGCCACTTGATCACCCGCATCTGCTCAGCCAGGCCCTCAGCACGCGGGTTTTGTTGAGCTTCATGCACGGAAAGGGCCTCGACGAACCCAGCTTGCAGCGCGCACTCGAGTTGGAGGACGACCTCGCGAGCACCCCGGTGCCATTTCGCCCCGGCATGCACAACGCCATGCTGCTGGCCTGGATTGGGCAGCTGGACGACGCTCGCACTCAGCTGCTGGCTGTCTGGCAGCGCTGCGTCGAGCATGGCGGCGAAAGCGAACTTATGTTCATCGCGATGCACCGGTTTCTGGTGGAGATCTGGAGGGCCGACCTCACCCAGGCCCGTCTGATCGCTTCGGATGCGATGCAACGTGCGGTATTGCTCGGCGGCGATGTTGCCCTGTCCGTGGCGCTGACCACCCAGGCCGCGCTCGCCGCTTTCGAGGGCCGCGCGGATGAGGCGCGCCGAGACGTTGCCGAGTCCCTCGCTGCCGCACAGCGGGGCGAGTCGCTGCGGCTCATGGGCTGGTCGCTGACGACATTGGGCTTCCTCGAGCTGTCGCTGGGCGATCATCCGGCAGTGCTTGCAGCACTCGGGCCCCTGATGGCCAGGTTCGACGCCAACCCGCGCGGAGCGGAGATCATCGTCGCGGCATTCGCTCCGTATGCCGCCGAAGCGCTGATCAACCTGGGGCGACTCGCTGAAGCCGCGCCGTTGATCGACAGGCTCGAGCGCAACGGCGCCCGGCTGAATCGTCCGTGGATGCTGGCGGAGGGTGCCCGGTGTCGCAGTCTCTGGCTTGCTGCTCACGGCGACGTGGAGGCAGCCGTCGGCAAAGCACACGAGGCACTGAGCGAACACGCGCGGATGTCAATGCCTTTCGAACGTGCCCGCACCCGGCTCGTGCTCGGCCAACTGCAACGTCGTCAGCGCCAAAAGCAGTCTGCCGCGACCACGCTGCACGAGGCCTTGCGCGCGTTCGAAAACATCGGTGCCCCGTTGTGGGCTCAACGCGCCCGCGCCGAGTTGGCGCGCACCAACGTGAGCCCGAGCCGAGATATGAACCTGACACCTTCTGAACAACGAGTTGCCGAACTCGCGGCCTCCGGCATGACTAATCGCGACGTCGCGACCGCACTATTCATGAGCCCAAAAACGGTTGAAAGCAATCTTTCCCGCGTCTACCGCAAACTCGGCATCCGCACACGCGCAGAACTGGGCAGGCGGATGGACCAGGTCACTCTTGGTGACTAGCTGGCGAGTTTGGCCTTGACCTCGGGCCCGCTCGGGTTGGTCAAAGTCGAGCCGTCGGCGAACTTCAGCGTCGGCACGGTCTGATTGCCGCCGTTGACCGAGGCCACAAACTCCGCCGCAACGGGATCGGCTTCGATGTCGACCTCGACGAACCGGATTCCCTCCGCCTTGAGCACCTTCTTGAGGCGGAAGCAATAGCCACACCACGAGGTCGTGTACATGGTCACAGCGGTCATAAGCCGTCCAACATATCGGATCACCCGAACATGCCCGCGCCGCGCCCGGCTTTTGTCACAGCGCCCTGCCAAGATGGACCGCATGCCGGTCGAGGCCCCCTCCAGCGAGCGCGAACTCATCATCGGCGACCTC
>JAVRPX010000329.1:0-2595 GCA_032161985.1 Mycobacterium sp. | reverse complement strand
TGACCGCCATGATGCGTGGCCGCGGCCGCGCGTTCGCCGACATCTCCACCGCCCACGACTACCTGGCTGGTTCTCCCGACTGCACCGGCAAGATCGGCGTCATCGGCTTCTGCATCGGAGGAGGCTTTGCGCTCCTCACCGCGAACAACGGATTTGACGCGGCCGCAGTCAATTACGGCCAGCTACCGCGTCACCTCGACGAAGCGGTGGCAGGCGCCTGCCCGATCGTCGGAAACTACGGTGGCCGCGACCCCTCGCTTCGAGGTGCCGCCCGCCGGCTCGATGCGGCCCTCGACAAAGCAGGCGTGACCCACGACGTCAAGGAATATCCCGCCGCCAGCCACGCTTTCCTCAACGACGACGAAACCGGTCCTCGCGTGCTTCGCCCCTTCCTGCGGGTAGTCGGCATCGGACCGGAATCCGAGTCAGCCAAGGACGCCTGGGACAGGATCGAACAGTTCTTCGCCACCCACCTGCGCTGACGCAGACGACGCCGCTATGGGTGACCTCCTACTGCTGGGCCGCCGGGGTCAACACGCTGAACATCGCGCCTTGCGGGTCCGTCAGGACGGCGGACCGTCCGACCGTGGGGATGTCGAACGGCTCGACGGCGACCTGCCCGCCCGCGGAGCTCGCCTGCGCAGCGGTGGCGTCGGCGTCCGGCACCGCGAAGTACACATGCCAATGGTTCGGCACGCCGGGCATCGGCGGTTCCATGCAGCCCCCGACTTCGACATCCCCGACCTTGAGCAGGTGGTACGTCTGCCCCGGACCCATCTCCATGGTCTCGCTGCCCACGCCGAGGACCTCTTCATAGAACGCGAGCGCCGATTCGGGCTTGTCCGTGATCAATTCATTCCAGATCAGCGCGCCCGGTTCGTTGACCAGCGTCGCGCCGATGTGCTGATTGGCCTGCCACAGCCCCACGACCGCACCGGTCGGATCGGCGACGAACGCCATCGTGCCCGCATCGCCGACGGCCATCGGCGGCATGAACACTTGCCCGCCCGCGGGGCCGATCTTCTCGACCGTCGCAGCGATGTCGTCCACCGCGATGTACGTGTTCCACATCGGCGGCATGCCCTCCGGCGCGCCCGGCGCCATCGGCGCGATCGCCGCGACGGTTTCGCCTTTCAGAAGCGCCATGGAATACGTGCCGCCCTGCGGCATCGGCCGGTCGTCATAGCTCCAGCCCAGCAGCGACGCGTAGAACTCCTTACCCGCGGCCTGGTCGGTGGTCTGCAGGTCGACCCAGCTCGGTGTGCCCTGCTCGTACTCGGTTCTCTCTGGCATGACAGACCTTTCGTTAGTTGGCGGATGTTTGGACAACGGCCGGTTGCCGGCCGGTGAACGCGATGAGCCGGTCGAGGGCGCCGATGTCCGCCGAAGTCGTAACGGCGTCCGCGAATCTCCCGGCACGCAGCTGCGGGGTGACGATCTTGGCGGCCAAGCCCTGCACGTAGTCGCATACCGGCTCGGAGACGACAACATGACGGTCGGTCGCCATTGCGAAATCCCAAGCGTGCACTAAGAATTCGACGGACAGGATGCCGACCGCAGCCGCTGCGGGCAGCTGAGTCGACGCCAATTCGACCGTACCCTCCACTCCTTTCCGACGCCAGGCCTCAAGCACCGCATCGGCCGCGTCGGCCACCTGGGTTTCCAGCGGCGCATCCAAATCGCGCTGAGGCATCTGCGCACCCGCGGCCGCGCCGATCCTTGTCACCCCGGTAAGCAGATGATCCGCCAGCTGCGCCATGGTGTATTCAGTACATGGCGTCTGCCTGGTCAGGTCGGAGGAATCCAGCCCGCGCAGCACGTTCTGCAGCACCGCCAATGTCGCTTCGGCGCAGGATAATTCGTCGATCGGATCGGGTGTCGCCACCCAGTCGTCGGGTCCCGCATCGCCGTCGCGCCCCGCGTCCACCAGCCGGCCGAGGAAGTGATTCCACCCCTCGGCGTGACGCGCCGCTTGTTCGTCATTCAGCCCGTCGTGGACCAATCGCACCTCGGTGCCGCCGTCGACCGGTGTCAAGGTCACCGTCACCGTCGACGCACCCGGCGGCAGGTCGGCGTCCTCCTCCCACCCGAACGTGAACATCACACGCTTACCGGGGTCCACGTCGACGATCGTGCCCGCCGCGTGGTGGCCCGGATTCACGGTCCATCGGAAGCCACCCCCTGCGCGCAGGTCCACCCGCGCTGCAACGGCCAGCCAGCGCCGCAGCCGCTCCGGCTGGGTGACGAGGTCGAAGGTGGCGTCCGGATCAAGCGGCACGATCACTGATTTATCGAACGGCATGACGAAATCTCCTTACGGCGAGGGGGGTTGGTTGGCGTCGGCGACAAGGCGGTCGAGCTCGTCGCTCCAGAACGAATCGAACAGAGCGCGGAGCTGTTGCACCCCACGCTCGTCGAGCCGGTAATACCTCTCCCGCCCCTGCTTGCGGGCGGTGACCAGACCGACTTCGGCGAGGATCCCCAGATGCTGCGATATCGCCGAGCGGGTGACTGAAAACTGCGATGCCAGTTGGGTGACGGTGAGCTCGCCCGCTGCAAGAAGCTGCAACAGCCGGCGTCGCGTCGGCTCCGCCG
>JAVRPX010000328.1:0-3038 GCA_032161985.1 Mycobacterium sp. | reverse complement strand
TGGCTGCCCAGATAGCGGACATCGGTCACCGTCAATCCGACCTCCTCGGCGATCTCACGGACGACGCACGACTCGAACGACTCGCCCGCCTCGACGAAGCCGGCCAGAATCGAGAACAGCCGCTCGGGCCACACCGTCTGGCGGGCCAGCACGGCGCGATCGTGGCCGTCGTGAACGAGGCAGATCACCGCAGGGTCGATGCGGGGGAACTCCTCATGCCCGTTGGTCGCGTTTACTCTCGCCCAGCCGCCCTTGATCGGTTTGGTCGGCGCGCCGTCGATAGCGCTGAACCGAGCGTTGTCATGCCAATTCAGCAGCGCGGCCGCCGTCGCCACCAGCTGGGCGCTGACGTCGTCGAAGACCTGGCCGGCCCGGCGCAGGTCGAGCACTTCGGTTTCGGTGTGCGGGTCCTCAGGCTCCTCGAGCGCGGCGCGGATGCCCCACACGTGCCTGCCGTCGGCGAGGCGGCCGAGGAAGACGGCGTTGTCCGGCGGCTTGTCGCCGAGCTTGGCGGCCTTGCCCAGCACTGCCTGGCCGCCCGAGATCAGCACCTGGTTGCGCCGGTCGACCCGCAACACCAAGGCATCGGGCCATCCCGCCTTCGCCGCCTCGACATCGGTGCGCAGCTCGTCGGCGCGGTCCGCGCCGATGCGGGACAGCAGCGGGACGTTTCGCAGTTGAAACCCTGCTAGTTGGGTCATCGCTCGGCTTCCGCGCTTCGGATGTACAGCAGCCGGTCACCGGGCTCAAGGGCGTCGACCTCGGGGGCGTCGACGCGCAGCAGCTCGCCACCGCGAACGACTCCCAGCACGATGTCGGTCAGGTGCCGCGGCGAACCGCCGGCCTCCTTCGGAGTGACTTCGCGTTCGGCAAGGGCGAACCCGGCGTCGGGTGTCAACAGGTCTTCCATCATCTCGACAACGCTGGGGGTCTGCGTCGCTATGCCCAGCAGCCGGCCCGCGGTCTCCGACGACACCACGGTGGAGTCGGCACCGGACTGGCGCAGCAGGTGCTGATTCTCGGCCTCCCTGGCCGCGGCGATGATCTTGGCGTTGGGCGCGAGCTCGCGGGCCGTCAACGTGACCAGCACGGCGCTGGCGTCGTCGTCGGTCGCGACGATGATCGATTTCGCGTGTTGGGCGCTGGCCAGCCGAAGCACCTCCGACTTGGTGGCGTCGCCGTGCACGGTGACCAGCCCCGCGCTTTTCGCGCGCTCGAGTGCTGTGGCGTTCTCGTCGACGACGACGATGTCGGCCGGTGCCACCTCGTCGCCGACCATCGCCGAGACGGCCGTCCTGCCCTTGGTGCCGTATCCGACGACGACGGTGTGGTTGCGCACTCTGCTCCTCCATCGTTGGATCTTCAATGCTTGGCGCGACTGCGTCGTCAGCGTTTCCACGGTGGTACCGATCAGGACGATCAGGAAGGCGATTCGCAGCGGCGTGATGACCAGGACGTTGATCAGCCTCGCGGACGGCGTGATCGGGGTGATGTCGCCATAGCCGGTCGTCGACAACGAGACCGTCGCGTAGTACAGGCAGTCTAGGAACGACAGTCCCCCGCGCGCGGACGGACTCCCTATTTCGTCCCTCACATCGCGGTATCCGTTGCGGTCCAGATAAACGATGAGCACAGCCGCGAACAACGCCAGCGCCGCGTAGATGATTCGCCGGAAGATGCGCTGACCAGGGCTGACAAACGGCTCGGGGATTCGAAGGATGTCAACCAGGGCGGCGTCGGGCCGCGATGTCAGGTTCTCGTCGATCGCCTCGAGTCGGCGTCGCAACCTGCCTTTAGCCACGAGAACCCATCATCGATCCGAGGGGGCGCACGTCATTATGTAACCATGACCTCTCGTCCGCCCGAACTGCAGCAGACCGCCCGCCCGACAGCCGTCTACCGCCTCGCGGCACTCTTGCTCGGCTCTGGCGTCCTCCACTTTGTGATGCCCAAGCCGTACGACACGATCGTCCCGGCCGAACTGCCAGGCAGCCAGCGGTTCTATACCTACGCCTCGGGAGTGGCAGAGCTGGCGGCCGGGGCGTTGCTGCTGCCGCCGCGCACCCGCAGGCTTGGTGCGCTGTCGGCGGTCGCAGTGTTCGTCGGGGTCTTCCCCGCCAACGTCAACATGCTCCGGTTGTGGAAGGACAAGCCGCTGTTCATGAGGCTGGGCGCGATCGCGCGGCTGCCGCTGCAGATCCCGATGATCACCGCGGCGCTGAAGATCTACCGCAACTCCTAAGCCGCCGCCTCTGCCAGCAGCGCGACGAGGTCGTCGGCGCCCGGCAGTGAGTCGGGCCTGACGGTTCGCCCAGTCCGCACGTAGTGGAACGCCGCGCGCACCTTCTCGACGGGACGGCCCTGCAGCGCCGCCCACGCCAGCCGGTACACCGCGAGCTGAATCGCCGCATGCTGCTTGGCTTCTGGAGTGTCGGGCGGTTCGCCGGTCTTCCAGTCCACCACCGTGGTGCCGCCGTCGTCGTCGGCGAAGATCGCGTCGATGCGGCCCCGCACCACATGCCCGCCGATGACCATGTCGAACGGGACCTCCACATCGATGGGCGTGCGGGCAGCCCACGGGGACACCGCGAACGCCGCCTGCAACTCGGCGAGCTCTTCGGTGTCGCCCACGTCGCGATCGACGGCGCCGGGCAGGTCGTCGAGGTCGAACAGCCGCTCGGCGTGGAAGAACCGCTGCACCCAGTCGTGAAATGCCGTGCCCAGCAGGGCATGAGGGTCGGGCCGGGTCGGAAGACGACGACGTAGCCGCTTCGCGACTGCGTCCGGGTCGCGGCCGAGCTCGACCAGCGTGCTGACCGACAGCTGCGCGGGCAACGGCGGAGTAGGCGGGTCGGCCGCGGGGATGCGCTCGGCCAGCAGGGCGTCGACATCGGCTGCCCATCCGTCGACATCGGAGGCGCTCCCGTCGAGGCCGCCCGACATCGCCTCACTCACGAGCGCCGCACCAGTGTCCACGCCTTTCCTCTGTGTGCCGACGGGATCGGCGGGCCAGAGTGCTTCGACCACGCTGTCGCGCA
>JAVRPX010000327.1:0-11140 GCA_032161985.1 Mycobacterium sp. | reverse complement strand
CTCACCCACGAGAAGTCCATGGTCGTGGATGACACGCGGGCGTTCGTCAAGTCGCTCAATTGGGCGACGGAAAACTTCACCGAGACGCGAGACTACGCCGTGGTGACGTCGCGTGAAGCTGAGGTACGGGAGATCATCGACTGTTTCGAGGCCGACTGGAGCCGAGAGAGCTTTGATCCCGGGCAGCGTGCGCACCTCATCTGGTGTCCCAACAATGGAAGGGAACGACTCGCTCATCTCATCGATGGGGCGAAGCACTTTCTATTCATCCAGAACGAGCGCTATCAGGATCCGATCATGATTGAGCATTTGGTCCGAGCCGCGCGCCGCGGGGTGAAGGTTCACCTCATGGCGCGCCCGGCGCATACGCTCAAGGAGGATCAGCTCACTGAGGGAGTCGGCGGCCTGCGCATCCTGCACGACGTGGGAATCAAGATCCACAAACTCAAACATCTCAAACTGCACGCCAAAATGATTCTGGCAGACGGCGATCGAGGCATCGTCGGGTCAATTAATCTGGCTCCCGGTAGCTTCGACAGCCGGCGTGAACTGGCGATCGAGATGCGCGACGACGACGTGACGACACGCTTGCACACAGTGGCGCAACATGACTGGGAGAATTCGGCTCCACTCGACTTGAGTGACGAAGGCATCCTCGCTGATCTCGAAGACCGCTACGCGGACAGCGCAGCGCGACTGGGGCTAAGGCCGAACAATCCGAAGCAGATGCACTGAGCAGGAAGGTCAGCTATGAGGAGCATGTCACGACGAGGGTTCGCTGGGCTCGCGGCGCGTGTGGGTGTCCTCGGCATCGGTGGGACGGCCGTTTCTTGCGCAGCGCCGCCGGGACCGAAACCCTCCGAGCCAACGCAGACCGCTACCGTCGCGCCCGACGCCCCCCTCGCCAGGCCCATCAAACTGACCCAGGAGGACCTGGACCGCATCATCGGCGGCCAAGCCAATGCGCTACTGGATAAACTGCGATCCAAGACCAACCGACCCGACGTGAACTACGGGGTCGCAGTCGCATTCGCTTACCCGAACCAGCAGTTCAATCCCTTTTACATGTACGGCACTGTGGCCGACCAGACGCCGCCCACTGAGAGAACGATCTTTGCCATCGGTTCGATCACCAAGACTTTCACCTCGGCCCTATTCGCGAATGGGACATTCATGCGCCCTGACTGCTTCGATTGGGATGCGGTGTTGCAGCGCTACCTCGGTGGATACCTCGGAGCCGCAGGCAGTCTGAGCCCGACAATGCAGCAGATCACCCCACGAATGCTGGCCCAGCACACCTCCGGTCTCCCCGTAGAAGCCACCGGGGACCAGGACGGCGTCGGTCTGTTCCAAACTGATCCGTCCACGCCACCACCGAGGCTATTGGATGTGTGGCAGACCGACCACGGGCCGCAGCCGGGGACCTGCTGGGAATACTCCAACCTCGGTTTCATCACGCTCGGTTTTGCCACTGTCTCGGCGTACGCCGCGGCGGCCGGGAATCCGGCCACTTCGTCACCGGCACAGGCCTATTCGGCGCTGCTACACGATCAGATCACCCAGCCGCTGAACCTGGCCGATACGGTCACGGTCGTGCCCAGTGGCGCTCCCGTGGCCCAGGCGTACCCGAACGGCGCCCGCGAGGTGTCGGCCGGCGCCGCCTCGGACATCAAGTCGTCGGCCGCAGACATGCACACCTGGCTGCTGGCGCATTTGGGGGCTGCAAACCAAACATCAAGCCTGACAAAGGCACTCGCTACGACGACCCAGCCTGCCCCGTTGAACGTTGACATTTGCGGGAAGCCCAACCCGGGGCCGGCGCACATGGCGCTCGCCTGGCAGGTGCAGCCGGGACCCCCGCAGATGATCTGGAAAGACGGACTGACGTCGTTGGGTGGCTGCTCGTGCTGGATCGGCATGACTCCCGCAGGCCCCGCTCAAGAACCATTGGGCATTTCGGTCCTTGTCAACGGTTACTGGAACAGAGACGATCCCAAGGTGCTCGCCGATGCCTACGGAAGGGCGATGCTCACGCAGATCTCAGCCGCGACCTAGGCGCGGTTGCCATTAACGAAAAGGAACGCCGTAGTCGTCCGCAGACGCTGGGGTAATCACCCTGCTGCGTGCTGGTATTCACCTGCGCGTGGTGGCTGATGGATGTGGCGCTGGGAATCCCGGGGACAGTCCGAGGTAGCGCAGCGGCAGATGGTTGGTGTCGTACTGGCTCTCGACTCGTCGGGGCCATATCCCGACCTGGCGAATTACAGGCCCGCGATCCCGGCGACGAGCAGCACACACCCGACCGCGGCCAGCACAGCAGCCACCCCGCGGCGGCCACGCGACCGGATCCAGTCATTGAGCGCGGTCATCAGCGCCCGCGTCCGCTCCGGCGCCAACAGGTAGGCCACCAGGGGCAGCTCCACGAGCAAGAACGCGACGACGTTGAACAACAGCAGCGCCCCGACCTGCGTCGAACGGGCGGCGCCCGACGCGAGGATGACAGCAAGTACCGCCAGGTAGTCGAGGGATGGCAGCGCGATCCCCAGGCCCGCAACTCCGGCGACCCATAGTGACGAGCCGTGCGCGAGGCCTCGAGCCTGCGCAGGGAGCCTGGGCGCAGGCAGAACCCCGGTGCCCAACACGGCAGCAAGCAGCACAGCCAGGACGCCGATCGCGATCTGGACCTTGGGCAAGGTGAAGTGCGCCGACTCCAGGAGATCGGGCCGAAACGCGAGGATGACGACCAGACCAACGGTCGCTCCCATCGCGAAACCACCGGATAGGAAGGCGAGCAGTTGCAGAATCGGCCTTGGCCTGTTGAGCATCAGCACCGTCATGCCGATCCGGAACGGTTCCATGCTGACGGCGATGGCCATCACCAGGACTGTGATCCACATACCGCCTAGGCGTTCAAACGGAGGGACGGCTGCGACATGAGCGTCAGGTTACCGGCGCTTCCCATTCGTTGATTCTGCGGCCAGGGCGGATGATTTGGAGAAGACGACACCCTCAGCGCAGGATCAACGCTTTGGCATCTCACAGGATCATTGACACGCGACGATCCTGACGTGAAACTTCACGGTATGAGCACTCCGACAAGGGCGTCGGTCGCCAACGATGCTGAGATCGTTCGCCGCATCCTCGCGCACATCGACGCGGGCACGACCGATGAAGGTGACGTTTGGCGGGAACCGGTCGAGAACTACCTCAACCCAACGAGATTCACCGATGAGCTCGACACGTTGCGCTCGTATCCGAGTGTGTACTTGGGGTCTGCAGCGATCCCCAACGCGGGCGACCATGCCGAGCGCATCAGCTTCGGAGTGCCGCTGTTCGCGGTGCGCGACCGCGACGGCCGGGCGCGGGTGTTCCGCAATGCATGCCGTCACCGCGGGATGACCCTCGTCGAAGGGCCGGGCTGTGCCCACGCCCTGGTCTGTCGCTACCACGGCTGGACGTATCGCCTCGACGGCTCGCTCTCGCACGTCCCCCACGCCGAGGCCTTCCCCGATCTGGATATGCCTACCCGCGGGCTCGTCGAGGTCGACAGCCAAGAAGTCGACGGGCTGATCGTCATCGGCCCGCTGCAGCCGCCGACGTCGCAACAACAATCCGATGCCGCGATGGCGGCGCTGACCGACGGCAGCCCCTGGCGTGACAAGCTGTTGCCAGCCGATCGGCTCGTGGCCGTAAGACCCACTCTGCGGGCGATGAACTGGAAGGTGCTTGTCGAGCAGTTCCTCGAGGGGTATCACATCCGCTCGGCGCACAAGGACACCTTCTACCCGCTTCAATACGACGACCTCAACGTCGTGGAGGCGTTCGGGCCGAACAGTCGAATCACGTTCCCGTACCGCAACATTGAACGCCTGCGTAACCGTCCCGAATCGAGCTGGACCGTCGACCACCGCGTGACGTACGTGTACCACTTGTTCCCGAACGTCATGCTGGCGACGTTCCCCAATCAGATGCTGCTGATAACGATCGACCCGGTCGACGTCGATCACACCACCGTGACGATCTATGCGATGGTCACACCCGAGGTGGCCGACTACGTGTCGGCCAACCCCGGCGCTGCCGACGACCCCCGCAACCTGCTGAACGCCGGCGGGGTGGAGGACAACGAGATGTCGGAGGGTGTACAGCGGGGGCTGCACGCAGGCGCGAATGCGTTCGTGGAGTTCGGCACGCACGAGAGCGCGATCGGGCGCTTCCACGCCGCCCTTGACGAGCGGCTGGCGTGCACCCGATGAGCGACTACGAGCATCTGATCTACGAGCAGCGCGGACCGGTCTTGGATCGCAAGAATCTGCAGCTGTCGTTCGACACAAAAGCCATCGGCCCCGCGATGTTGGCTAAACACTTTGCACCCCAGATGAATACCGATGGTTCATTCGTGTTGTTCTCGGGTGTGCCCGCCTTCAAGGTCAAGGTCGGCTACCTCGGGGTTGGCATCACCAACGGCGCGGTCGACTTCCTCACCCGCTCGCTGGCGGTAGAACTCGCACCGATCCGAGTCAATACTCTCCCCCGGCGTCATCGACACCGGCGCCTGGGACGCGATGGGAGAAGAAGGTAAGCGCGACTACTTCAAGCACATCAGCTGCAATAATCCGGCACGGCGCATCGGAACGTCAGAAGACGTCGCCGACGCCGTGCTGTTCGCCATGACCAACACAGTCCTCACGGGTGTGACACTGAAGATCGACGGCGGAGAGCCGCTGACCTAACCCGGGAGGCACGGTGGCCAGACTCGTTTCGGTCAACGTCGGCATGCCAAAGGACGTGCAGTGGCGTGGCAAGACGGTACACACCGGCATTTGGAAGACCCCAGTCGACGGACCCGTCATGGTGCGCCAGCTCAATATCGACGGCGACGGCCAGGGCGATCTCGCCGGACACGGCGGCGAACAACGCGCCGTGATGGTCTATCAGACCGAGTCGTATGACTACTGGGCGAGCTACCTCGGCCGCGATGACCTGAAAGCCGGCCAGTTCGGCGAGAACTTCACCATCACTGGCCTCAGCGATCACGAGGTGTGCATCGGTGATCGCTACCGCATCGGCGACGCCGAATTTGAGGTCACCCAACCCCGTGTCACGTGCTTCCGCGTGGGAATGCGCCTTGCTGAGCCCGAAATGCCCAATCTGCTTGTCTCCCACTACCGTCCCGGCTTCTACTTGCGCGTCATCAGCGAAGGCCACGTGCAGGCGGGCGACGCGATCGTGCGGACCAGGCGTGGTCGCCACGAGCTCAGTGTCGCCGATGTCGACGCGCTGCTCTACTTGCCGGACCGCAACATGGATCAACTCCGCACGATCGTCGACGTCCCCGCACTAAGTCCCGGCTGGCAACAGTCCTTCCGCGACATGCTCGCCGCCGACGAGAGTGCCAGCGCGCCAACGGCTCACCCGATCGGCGTCGAGCCCGGATGGACCGGCTTTCGACAGGTGCGCGTTGGGGCGACACACCGCGAAAGCCCGACCGTCTTGTCGATCGAACTCGAAACCGGCGATCACGCCACGCTGTCGACGCCCCGCGCCGGGCAGTACCTCACGATCCGGATTCCGGATGCCGGCGACCCGGCGCCGCTGCGCAGCTACTCACTATCCGGCGACCCCACCGCTGCGCGCTACCGCATCAGCGTCAAACGTGAAGACCGCGGACAAGTCAGTCAGTGGCTTCATAGCCACGTCGTACTCGGATCGGTCCTCGAAGCCTTCGCCCCAAGGGGCGACTTCTATCTTGTCGACGTCGGCGGCCCTGTCGTCCTGGTCTCGGCTGGCATTGGCGCCACACCTGTATTGGCCATGCTGCATTCGCTCGCCTCGGCGAAGAGTGATCGCGATATCTGGTGGGTGCATACGACGCGCAATGCCGACACCCACGCCTTCGCCGCCGAAGTCGAGGCGCTGATCGACTCTTTGCCGCACGCCCACCAACACATCTACTACACCGAGACAGGCGGGCGGCTCGATCAGCGTTCCATCGCAGCGCTCGGCCTACCGACCGACGCCACCGTATATCTCTGCGGCCCGGGTCCGTTCATGGACGAAATGCGTCAAGCGCTCACCGCTGCGGGAATCAGCCCGTCGGGTATCCACACCGAACTGTTCGGCGCCTTACCGCCGATCAACCCCGGCCTCGTCGGGGCACAGGCAAAGCGGCCACACCCACCCGACGGAGCGCCAGGCACCGGGCCACGGGTCACCTTCACGCGCAGCGGCCTCACCGTGAACTGGTCAGCCGTCTTCACCACCATCCTCGAACTCGCCGAAGCCTGTGACGTGCCCACGCGGTATTCCTGCCGAAGCGGCGTATGCCACACGTGCGTTACCCAAGTGCTCGAAGGAACGACGACCTACAGCCAGCAGCCTCTGGAAGAGCCATCGGAAGGTTCGGTACTCATCTGCTGCGCCGCACCGTGCGGTGACCTCGTCCTCGATCTCTAGCGAAACGCGGCCATCTCGCCGCGCAGATGGGCTAACCGGCCCTACCGTCCAGCCTCTCGAGCTCACTCCTGGCGTTGCGTTCGACCAGCAGCGGGATGTAATCCCGCAATGGTCTGCCTTCAAATCTGGAGTGGACGTCGCGGACCACGGTGGCCACCGTGGACTGCGAAATCGTCGGATACCGACTGGTCAGACGCACGACTAGCTGCTCGATGACCGTCTGCTCGCTCAACTCGATCACACCCGAAGTTTGGCTTCCATTCACCGGGTCGTCAACGGGCAGCCGTCGCGCGATCGTCAGCCGTCCGGCGGCGTGAACTGGCTCAGCGTTAGCTGCGCGCCCTGCGGGTCGCGGATCAGCGCGGATTTTGTCCACTCGGTGTCGTCCGACGAGATCACCACGGCGCCAAGCCTTTCAGCTGTTGCCGCCGACTCGTCGCGTGACGCGACCGTGAAGGTGACGTGCCAGTGATCGTGGTTACTCGTCAGCGGCGCCAGCCACCCGATGGCGTCTGCGAAGCCGGGCGGGGCGGAGATGCCCTCCTGCCGTTCCCGGATTCCGGGGTCGACGGTGGCAGCGAGGTGCTCACCGTAGCCGGGCCGCCGGATCATCGTCGCGAATCCGAGATCGGCAAACTCCCAACCGAATAGCGGCGCATAGAACCCCGTGGCCGCAGCCGCGTCGCCGGTGTGCAAATCGCTGAAGTTCCAGCTGCCGGGCGCGTTGGTGAGTTGGGCGCCCAGCCGCCGTCGCGGCTGCCACAGGCGGAAGCGTGCACCCCGCGGATCGACGCAGGCCGCCAACCGACCGCCCGGCCCGGCGTCGACGGGCCCCAGCGTGACGCTGCCACCTGCCGTCCCTACAGCGGCCGCCGCAGCATCGGCGTCGTCCACGGCGATGTAGGTGTTCCACTCAACCGGCCCATCGCCCTGCGGAGGGCCGATCGCCGCCACGACGGCCCCATCCAGGGACGCGATCAAGTACGTGCCAGGGACATCGGCGGGTACGGCATCGGTGAACGTCCAGCCGAACAGGCCGGCGTAGAAGTGACGGGCGGCGCCCACGTCGGGTTGTTCGGTGTCAACCCAGCAGGTGACCCCTGCGGGATAGCTGCGTTCGTCGCTCATTGGCCTCGACTTTCCTTTATTTCCAAAGTGATGCGAACTATTGTTATGTCGTCATATGTTGATATATCTCGGTGCTAACGAACTCTGCTGCCACCCTGTCAGGTGGTCAGAGCAACTGAGGAGTTGATCTGCGATGCGAGTATCAGAAGCCAAGGCCGGTTCGGGTTGTAACTGCCATTGCAATGCCTGCGATAGCGGCCACCACTGCGGTAACCCGCCCAACTGCAACATCCGAACGTAGCCGCTAGCGCGGAGCGCGCGCTTCGCCGGTTAACCCCGCGCCGCCCGGGGTATTTCTCTTGCGTAAATAAGCGTGGGAGACGAGGCGATGAAGACGACTACCCCCAGGTACATGGCGGTGCAGGGCGCGGCGTTGCTGATTGCCTGAGTCTTTCTGACGATCGGCCTGCTCGGTTTCATCCCGGGTGTGACGACCGACTACGAGTTGCTGCAGTGGGCAGGGCACCAACCCGGAGCAAAGCTCTTCGGTGTGTTCGCGGTGTCGGGTGTGCACAACGTCATGCACCTGGCACTCGGCGTCGCCGGCTTGATGCTCACCCGCAGCTATGCCGAGGCCCGGGCATACCTGCTCGGCGGCGGCGTCGCCTACCTCGCGGTCTGGGTGGTGGGAATCTTCATCGACCCCAGCAAGGCCAACTTCGGCCCGGCCAATGGTGCCGACCACTGGCTGCACTTCGGGCTCGGGGGCGCCATGGTGGTTCTGGGCCTCACCCTCGCCGGTCAGCGCGACCCGACCAAGCGACGCCGAAAAGTCGACTCACCGAAATAGGCAGCGGCGCTACGCGATCGACATCGCGATGCCGTCGAGGATGTCGTGCTCGCTTACCACCAGCTCGCCGATGCCAGCCCGGTTGCCCAGCGCGGACGCGAGCTCCTCGACGATGATGGCGCCGCCGCCGATAACGTCGACGCGACCCTCGTGCATGGGCCCAAGCGCGGCGCGCTGCTGACGCGTCATCGCGATCAACTCGTCGCACACCCGCAGCAGCTCACCGAATCCCACCCTGGACAGGTGGATCGCGTCCGAGTCGTAGGTAGTCATCTGCTGCGCCAGCGCCGACAGCGTGGTCATCGTGCCTGCCACGCCCACCCAGGTGCGGGCCTGCTCGACGGGCACCACCCGCAGTGCCTCCCCCAGCCGCTCGCGGACGACGTCGCGCGCCGCGGCGATCTCCGCGGCCGTCGGCGGATCGGAGTGCAGACACCGCTCGGTCAGCCGCACGCAGCCAATGTCGGCGGAGAAGCTCGCTACGACTCCGCTTTCCGAGCGGTCGCCCAGCACCACTTCGGTCGAACCGCCGCCGAGGTCGACGACCACGAAAGGCGCTGAGGCGGAGTCCAGTTCGTCGATAGCACCGTGGAACGACAACGCGGCCTCCTCCGTGCCGGTGATCACCTCGGCCACCGCGCCTGGAACGACCACACCCAGCACGTCGGCCGTCATCGCAAAGAACACGTCGCGGTTGGCGGCGTCGCGGGCGGCCGACGTTGCCACCATCCGCACCTTGGGTACTTCGAAAGTGCGCAGCAGCTCGGCGTAATCGACCAATGCCGCCTTCGTGCGCGCAAGCGCGTCCGGCGCGAATTGCCCTGTGGCGTCGACGCCTTGGCCCAACCGCACGATCCGCATCTCGCGGTGCACGTCGCGCAGACGGCCGTCGACCTTGTCGGCGATCAACAGTCGGATCGAGTTGGTGCCGCAGTCGATCGCCGCCACCCGATTCACGTCCACCTGCGCTTCTCCAGGATGCCCGCCATCGCCGGTTCGTCGGCCAACACCGCCAGCGCTTCGTCGCCGAAAGGATTCACGCCGGGACCCTTGGCCAGCGAGTGTGCGATCAGCACATGTAGACACTTGACCCGCTCGGGCATGCCACCACCGGAAAACGTTGTACCCAGCGGGTCGATTGCATCACGCTCCGCCAGGTAGGACTCGTGCGCCCTCAGGTACGCGGCGGCCAACTGCGGATCCTGTTGCAGCCGTTGGGTCATCACCCGCATCAGGCCAGCCGATTCCAGCCGGCTGGCCGCCGCGGTCAACACGGGGTGCGTCAGGTAGTACAACGTCGGAAACGGCGTTCCGTCAGGCAGTCTCGGCGCCGTCTTGACCACGCCCGGCTCGCCGTTCGGGCACCGGTATGCGATCTCGAGCACGCCGCGGGGATCACGCCCCAGCTGCCGCGCGACTGCGTCGAGATCCGCATGCTCAACCACCGGGAGGGGGCGCACTGGGCGGAGCCGGTGTCGGCGGCGAGCCCGGTGGCGGCACGTCGGGCGCGAAAGTCGACGAAACACCATGCGGCGCATCGGCGATGGTGTGCCACAGCGACGTGTACCAGGGTTCGTCGGGATTTGCCTTCGCGGGTTCGCCGCCCGGTGTGCCTGGCATGGCCGCGCTCGCCGGCAACTGCACCTGGTATGGAATGTCTCCTGGCATCACGAATCCGAGGCGCTCGCGTGCCTGCGCCGCGATGAACACCGGGTCGGCGAGTTTGACCTTCTGCTCTTCGAGGTCGGCGATCTGCGCGCGCAGTTGCTCCTCGGTGGCCTTCAGTTGCTTCATCTCGGTGCGCTGCGCGAAGTAGGTACGCACCGGACCCGCGATGGTCAGGGTGAGCACGCAGATAAGCGCGGCGAGAATTGCGGCGCGCCGAGCGGCCGATCCGAACCGCTGCTCGGACTGCTCCTCTGCGGACGCGACAATGGCCTGGCGGATGGTCTCCTTGGGCTTGGTATCTTCGGGCTTCTTACTTGGCACTGCCTCGGGCGCCGAGCGCGTCTCGGTCGCGCGCGGCTGGCGGCGTGCAGGCGCCGTCCCCCGCGGACGGCCCGCTGGGGACCGCCGCTTCGGATCGGGCCGTTTCGCCTCTGGCACGGCTTATTTGGCCTTGCCGTCTGCTCTTCGCGCAAGCGGCTCATCGCCCACCGAGAAGCGCGGGAAGGCGAGGTCACCGGCGTAGCGGGCGGCGTCGCCGAGGGTCTCCTCGATGCGCAACAGCTGGTTGTACTTGGCGACCCGCTCGCTGCGCGCCGGCGCACCGGTCTTGATCTGGCCACTGCCGACCGCGACAGCGAGGTCGGCGATCGTGGTGTCCTCGGTCTCGCCGCTGCGGTGACTCATCATCGTGCGGTAGCCGCTGTTGTGGGCCAACGCTACGGCGTCGAGGGTCTCGGTCAGCGTGCCGATCTGGTTGACCTTCACCAGCAGTGCATTGGCCGCGCCCTTGTCGATGCCCTCCTCGAGGCGTTCGGGGTTGGTGACGAACAGGTCGTCGCCGACGATCTGAACGCGGTCGCCGATCGCCGCTGTCAAGGCCACCCAGCCATCCCAGTCGTCCTCCGACAGCGGGTCCTCGATCGACACCAGAGGGTAGGAATCGATCAGGCCCGCGTAGAACTCGATCATCTGCGTGTCGGTTCGCGTTTCCTTCTCGAAGCTGTAACCCGTTCCGTCGGTGAAGAATTCGGTCGCCGCAACATCAAGCGCGAGCGCCACATCCGCGCCCGGCTTGAAGCCCGTCAACTCGATGGCGCTCAG
>JAVRPX010000326.1:0-3054 GCA_032161985.1 Mycobacterium sp. | reverse complement strand
TCCACGCGTTCTGGGTGCCCGAGTTCTTGTTCAAGCGCGACGTGATGCCCGATCCGCAGGCCAACCACTCCGACAACATCTTCCAGATCACTGAGATCAATAAGACCGGCGCGTTCGTCGGCCGATGCGCGGAGATGTGCGGCACCTACCACTCGATGATGAACTTCGAGGTTCGCGTGGTGGAGCCCAACGACTTCAAGGCGTATCTGCAACAGCGCGTGGCGGGCAAGACCAACGCGGAGGCGCTGCAGGCCATCAACCAGCCGCCGACGGCCGTCACCACCCATCCGTTCGACACCCGCCGCGGCGAGCGGGTCGGGGTGCCACCCCAGGCCAGCAAGTAGGGACGACAGATGCACATCGAAGCCAGGCTGTTCGAGTTCCTGACCGCGTTCTTCGTACTGTCGGCGGTGGTGTACGCCGTGCTGACCGCGATGTTTGCGAACGGCGGCGTGGAGTGGGCAGGCGTGACCGCGCTGGTGATGACGTCAGGCCTGACGCTGATCACCGGCACCTTCTTCCGGTTCGTCGCTCGCAGGCTAGACACCCGGCCCGAGGACTACGAGGACGCCGAGATCAGCGACGGAGCCGGTGAGCTGGGCTTCTACAGCCCGCACAGCTGGTGGCCGCTGTTCGTCGCGCTGTCGGCGTCGATCACGGCTGTCGGCGTCGCGCTGTGGCTGCCCTGGCTGATCGTGGCAGGCGCCTGCTTCGTGTTGACGACGGCCGCCGGCCTGGTGTTCGAGTACTACACCGGTCCCGAGAAGCACTGACCCTCAAAGGTCACAATCGGGACAACAGTTGGCCCGCAACCCGCGCTGTGAGATTCGCTAGCACCGTTGCTTTGGGTAGTGTTGCCGAGGCCAGTAGTCGAGAAGGATAGGCGTAGATGAGCGGGCCGAGTCCCCCAGGGCCTGAAGAGTCGGAGCCCACACCATCGGCAGCCGAGTCGGCTGCACCCGATACCGGTCAAACGGATATGCACTCGCAGGCGTATTCCGCACCGGAGTCCGAACAATTCACCAGCGGTCCATACGTGCCCGCCGACGCGTCGCTCTACGACTACGACAGCTACGACCCCGGCACCGAATCGGTCGATGAACAGACGCCGCCACGCTGGCCCTGGATAGTCGGCGTGGCGGCCATCATCGCCGCCGTCGCGCTCGTTGCGTCTGTGTCGGTGTTGGTCACCCGGACCAACACCGACAACCTTGCTACCCCGGCGACCAGCACCACCACCGCGCCCCCGGTGCAGGACGAGATCACCACGACGACCCCCCCGCCACCGCCTCCGCCACCGCCCACGTCGGAGGCTCCGCCTCCACCGCCGCCGCCGGAGACCGTGACGGTGACGCAGGAGCCCTCACCGCCGCCTCCGCCGCCGGCCGCCCCCGAGGCACCCCCGCCTCCGCCCGCGACCACCGAAGCACCGCCGCCGCCGACCACCACCCGGTCGGGCCCGCGGCAGGTCACGTACTCGGTAACCGGCACCAAGGCGCCCGGTGACATCATCACCGTCACCTATGTCGACGCCTCGGGCCGCAGCCGCACCCAGCGCAACGTCTACATCCCGTGGTCGCTGACGGTGACACCGATCTCGCAGTCTGAGGTCGGCTCGGTGCAGGCCTCCAGCCTGTTCCTGGTCAGCCGGCTCAACTGCTCGATCACGACCAGCGACGGCACGGTGCTCTCGTCGAACACCAACAACGCAGCGCAGACTAGCTGCTGATGCCTGACAACACGGATGTCGCGGACCGCTGGCGGTCGCGCACCGGCCTGGACGCCGCCGAATTCGACCGCACCGACCGCATCCTGCTTGGCGCCTGCGCCGCGGTCTGGCTTGCCGCGCTGGGCGCAGGCGTCGCGGCGACGGTGGCCCTCGTCGACCTGGGCACCGGGCACGCGCAGTCCACGGGCCAGTCCGATACACCGTGGCTGCTGTACGCCGTGATCGCCATCTCTGCGGCGGTGATCATCGGCGCGGTCCCGCTATTGCTGAGGGCACGCCGCGCAGCGCTGGAGGAATCGCCGCCGCGCGCAACGCCCGTTCGGGCGGCCGTGGCCGGGCAGCCGCCGCCGGCTCGAAGCGCCGAACCGCCCACCGAGAAACTGCGAGTGCCACCGACGACACGCAGGGTGGCGACCGGCCCGGGCTACGCGACACGTGAGGCCATCAGGCCGCCGCCGAGCCCGATCATGACGGCGGTGGACCAGCTGTGGCTGCGGTGCGCCGTGGTCATCGCAATCGCCATGGGTGCCGCGATGGTGGCCATCGGTGTGGCGGCCTACTCGATGGCCGTCGACAACAACGCGGCGGCGTGGGCTTTCTACGTGCTGGCTGGACTCGTCACGGTTGCGATGCCCGTGATCCCGTGGCTCTACCTGCGCCAGCTACGCGCCTTGTTGGAGCCGTCCAGGGCGTGAGGCCGACCGGCGGCTAACCCGTCAGTGGTGCCCGTTCGTCTCGCCGTTCGACGAGCCGTTGCGGTCCTGGTGTTCGCGCAATGCGGTGAGCGCCTTGTGTTCCGAGGCATGCGCGGCTTCCGTCAGTGCGTCGTTCTCGGAGAGCGGATCGGCGGTCAGGAAGCTGCCGCTACCCGGAGCGCCAGCGGAGCCGAGCTTGTTCATCCGCTTGGGCACCGCGGCGCCCTGGTACTCCAACGGAATCGGATGACCGTGCTCGTCCACGGGCCCGAGCGGCTGGTGCAGTTCGATGTAGGCGCCGTGCGGGAGGCGTTTGATGATGCCGGTCTCGATGCCGTGCTCGAGCACTGCGCGGTCGCTGCGCTGCAGGCCGACGCACCACCGGTAGGCGATGTAGTAGACGATCGCCGGCAGCACCACCATGCCGATGCGCGCGATCCACGTCGTCGCGTTCAGCGAGATGTGGAACTTCCACGCGATGATGTCGTTCATCGCCGCCAGTGTCAGCACCATGTAGAACGAGATCGCCATGGCACCGATCGCGGTGCGGACCGGTGCGTCGCGCGGGCGCTGCAGCAGATTGTGGTGCGCGTTGTCGCCGGTGAACTTCTTCTCCATGAACGGCCAGGC
>JAVRPX010000325.1:0-2691 GCA_032161985.1 Mycobacterium sp. | reverse complement strand
AGGCTGATCAGTGACGTCGGATTGGACGACGTCAGTGCTGTGCCCGCCGAATTGGCGTTCTGGATGCGCTGCCCGGACTTCACCGACACGTCCCTGGCCCGCCCGGTTCTGGCTTACGTGTCGGACTGGCCGGTGATCGGCACGCTCCTCAAGGCGGTACCCGGGCTGAGTCAGCAGGACGCCCACACCCGGCTGCAGACCGGGGTGATTAGCCATTCGATCTGGTTTCATCAACCGTTCGACGTGTCCCAATGGCTGCGGCTGGAGATCCGCGGTCAGCGTCTGGCCGGCGGCCGCGGCTTCGGCACCGGCGCCGTCTACACCCAGGCGGGATCGCTGGTCGCGTCGTTTGCCCAGGAGAGCGTAATCAGAAGCTTCGCGTAAAGGAGAAGGCAGTGACAGCAGAACATTTCGTCCGCTACGAAATCGACGATCGAGTCGCGGTGATCACGCTGGACCGCCCTGGTGCGGCCAACGCCCAGACAGCGGGCATCCTCAAGGACCTGGACGACGCGTGGCGGCGCGCCGACGAGGACCCCGAGGTGCGGGTCATCGTCTTCACCACGACCGGTAAACACTTCTCCGCCGGACATGACATGTCGGGCACCGATCCATCGGCTGACGGGCGCATGCTGGGTCCGCGGCGCACCGACAACAAGCTCATTGCCGAGGACTACTACGACTGGGAGACCCGCGGCTACCTCGAGTACGCCAAGCGCTGGCGCGACATTCCCAAACCGACCATCGCTGCGGTGCAGGGTAAGTGCATCGCGGCTGGGCTGATGCTCTGTTGGCCGTGCGACCTCATCGTCGCCGCGGACAATGCGCAGTTCTCCGACCCGGTCGGTCTGATGGGCATCATGGGCATCGAATACCACGCCCACACTTGGGAATTCGGTGCTCGCAAGGCCAAGGAGATGCTATTTACCGCCGGCTCGGTGAGCGCCGAGGAGGCGCTGCGTTCGGGGATGGTCAACCACGTCGTACCGCTCGACGAATTGCTCTCATTCACAATGGCGCTCGCGCATCGCGTCGCCCAAACGGACCCATGGGCGCTGCGCATGGCCAAGCGGGCGGTGAATCACACGCTCGACACCATGGGCTTCTCGACGGCGATCGCCTCGTGTTTCGATATGCATCATCTCGGGCACACGCGGGCGCTGGCGGCGACCGGCGGGCAGACCGTCGTGATGGCCGATCTGGAACGGATGAAGGCAGCGGGCCGCGCCAAGTGAGAAGGTTCACCGCCACGGCCGCGCGGCTCGCAACGAATCTGAACCTGATCCGTTGTTCAACAGCGTCAACTACTACGGGCTGGGCTCGAAGCGTGGTGGCGTAGGCCGTCGATGAGCAGGTCGAGCAGGCGACCGGCCTGCTCGCGCTGGTCCGGCGCGCCGGCGGCGAGGGACACTCCGCTCAGCGCCAGGAGCACGTCGTTGGGCTCGACGTCCGCCCTTAGTATCCCGGTGGCGGTACCGGCGGCGAGAAGTGTGGTGATGGCTGCGATCAGCCGGGTGCGGCTCTCGGCGTAGGGATCGCCTCCGGAAGCGATGACCGCTTGAAGTGCCCCGGCCATGTAGCGCTTGGTCGTCATGTAGTCAATGAAGCGATCCATCCAGGCGCGTGTCGCCTCGTCTGGCTGGAGTGATCGCAGGAGTCCGGGCACCGCGTCGCAGAGGTGGGCGAGCTCCTGGCGGTAAGCCGCCTCGACGAGCGCATCACGCGTCGGGAAGTGACGGTACAGAGTCCCGATGCCGACGCCGGCAGTCTTGGCGATGGCCTCGAGAGTCACGTCCGACCCGTCGCTCGCGAACGCGCTCACGGCGGCTTCGAGGAGCCGCTCACGGTTGCGCCGGGCGTCGGCGCGTACCGGTCGGCCGATGGTCTCCGACACAGATCGTCCTCTCCGCCCGAACGGCTATTGGCACTGATTGCTAAGCGGAGGTTGCTCCGGTTAGACTGAACGGCGTACCGGAGGTTCCTCCGATTCGGAGAATACCGGGTCCACCTCGAGTACTCACTGTCAACGCACGGGAGTCGAACCATGACTATGACCACGCCCATCGTCACGCCCTTCAAATGGGAAACAACCGCCGCCGAGGTCGTCGCAGGGTTCGATCTCAGCGGCACCCGGGTTATCGTGACCGGAGGAGCATCCGGCATCGGCCTCGAGACGGCGCGCGCGCTCGCCTCCGCAGGCGCACACGTGACCCTCGCGGTCCGCAACGCCGAGGCAGGACAGCGCGTCGCCGCGGAGATCGTGGCAAGCACCGGTAATACCCATGTCTTCGTCGCCCCCGTGGACCTCGCCGACCCGGCATCGGTCGCGTCGTTCGTCTCCGCGTGGGAGGGACCGCTGGACGTTCTGGTCAACAACGCCGGCGTCATGGCGTGCCCGGAGACCCGCACACCGCAGGGCTGGGAGCTTCAGTTCGCCACCAATCATCTTGGCCACTTCGCGCTCGCCATCGGTCTACATCGTGCACTCGCGGCCGCCGAAGGGGCCCGCATCGTCTCGGTCAGCTCCCGAGCCCACCTGCGCGCACCGGTGGACTTCGACGACATCCACTTCAGGGCGCGCACCTACGAACCATGGGACGCCTACGCACAGTCGAAGACCGCCAACGTGCTCTTCGCGGTTGAGGCGACCAGACGCTGGGAGGGCGACGGCATCACCACCAACGCCCTGCA
>JAVRPX010000324.1:0-3467 GCA_032161985.1 Mycobacterium sp. | reverse complement strand
TCGAAGCCGAGACGGAGAAGTACGCGCTGGCCTGTGCCCGCAACCGCCCCGTCGACACCGTCTACATGCAGAAGGTGTTCTTCGAGATTTACAAGCAGCACCAGGGCGAGTACATGGGCAGCCTTCTGTCGGCCTTCTTCGAGTCGATGGGCAGTGGTGTGACTGCCGACCGAGCCGAAGATCTGGACATGATGGAGTCCATCGACAACGGACTGGCTGCTGCGGTCAACGACAACGACGACAAGTTCCCGCCTGACTTCCGCCTGTCCAAGAAGAACCGCAAGAAGAAGAAGTAACCGGTGCCACCGCTTGACGGATTCGTCGTAGTCGACCTGTCGACGGGCATCGCCGGGGCGTATTGCACCAAGCTGCTCGCCGACGGTGGCGCCGACGTCATCAAAGTCGAACCGCCGGAAGGGGATCCGCTGCGGCGATGGTCGGCGTCCGGCGGCGACATCGCGCCTGGCGGAGATGGCGCGCTGTTCAGCTTTCTAGCGTGCTCTAAGGACGGCGTGGTCGCCGACCCTGATACCGACGTCGACTTCGTCAACGCGTTGCTTGCCGATGCCGACGCGGTGGTGTGGTCGCTCGGCTCGACAGTGGCCGAGCATCCGGCGTTCACCCCCACCGAGATTCACCGCGCCCATCCGCATCTGACCGTCACATCGATCACGCCGTTCGGGCTGCAGGGCCCCTGGAAGGACCGACCGGCCACCGAGTTCACGCTGCAGGCGTGGTCGGGTGGGATCGTGGGCCTCGGCCGCGGATCGGCCGACCGGGCACCGGTATACGTCGGCGGACAGGTCGGCGACTATCTTGCAGGCGCGTATGCGAGCGCGGCGACGATGGCATCCCGGATGCGGGGCGCCGCAGAGCTGATCGACCTGTCGATGCTCGAGGCCCAGATCCTCGGCCTCACCTACTATCCGGTGAGCTACTACGAGATGCTCGGCAGGCCTTGGCGCGACGCCCGTCGGCTCACCGTGCCGGGTATCGCACGGGCGAAGGACGGCCTGGTCGACATCGGCTGTGGCACGGCGCAGCAGTGGTTCGACCTGTGCGCGATGACCGGACATCAGGACTGGATCGACGAGGAGTCGCCGCTGTCGATCACCGAGCAGGCTAACGAGAAGTCCGACGAACTCTACGCGTGGGTAGAGAGCCAAACCGTCGACGAGATCCGCGATCTTGCGACCGCGTTTCGCATCCCCAACGCCCCGGTTGCCAACGGCGCCAACGTCGAATCTCTCGACCACTTCCAGGCACGCGGATCGTTCGCATCCAATCCGCGCGACGGGTTTTCTCAGCCACGGCCGCCGTATCGCATGCAGCCTGCCCAGCTCCGTACGCCCCAGCCTGCGCCGCGACTCGGCGAACACACCGAGCACTACCGCCGAAACGGACGAACGGGTCGCAAAAAGGCGGGTTTTGGCGCCCAAACGTCCGTTTCGGCGTTGCCGTTCGACGGGCTACGCGTGCTGGACATGACGACCTTCTGGGCCGGGCCGTCCTGCACGCACATGCTGGCGATGCTCGGTGCGGAGGTCATCCACGTCGAGTCGACGCGTCGGCCCGACGGCACCCGGTTGATCGCGGGCATCCCGATCACCGAAGGCCAATGGTGGGAGAAGTCGCCGATCTTCTCGGGCCTCAACACGAACAAGAAGGGGCTGACGCTCAATCTGCAGAGCGACGCCGGACGTGAGCTCCTTATGCGCCTGATCGCGACGTGCGACGTCATCGTCGAGAACTTCACCCCACGCGTGCTGGATCAGATCGGCTTGGATTTCGCTGCCGTGCAAGCCGTCCGGCCCGACGCAATCATGCTGCGGATGCCCGGTTTCGGGCTCGACGGGCCATGGCGGGACAACCCCGCATTCGCGTACGTCATCGAGGCGGCGTCCGGGATCAGTTGGCTGACCGGCTATCCCGACCGCAATCCCAACGAGCCGTACTCGGTCGGCGATCCCAACGCCGGTGTGCACGCGCTCAACGCGCTGCTGCTCGCGCTGGAGCATCGCCGCCGCACCGGCGAAGGCGTGTACATCGAAGCGGCCATGGTCGATGCCGCGCTCAACATCGCCGCCGAACAGGTCATCGAGTACTCGGCGTACGGTGCGCTGTTGCAACGCGCAGGGAACCGGGGCCCGGCGGCGGCGCCGCAAAACCTGTACCGCACCAACGAGATCGACGAGTTCGGCCGAAGCGACTGCTGGGTCGCTGTTGCCGTCGCCACAGACGAGCAGTGGGCGGGACTGCTGGACGCGCTCGGCGGCCCGGACTGGACGACCGACCCCACACTGGCGACCGCGGACGGTCGGCGCGAACACCACGATCTCATCGACGAGTACCTGGCAGCGTGGTGTGCGGAGCACACCGGCGACGAGATCGTCGGCGCGTTGTGGGAGCACGACGTCCCGGTGGCCAAGGTGATGCAGCCCCACCGCCAAGCCGCGCTGCCGCAGCTCGGCGCTCGCGGCTTCTTCGAAGATGTCGATCATCCGGTCAACGCGAAGACCAAGCACAGCACCCTGCCGTTCACGTCGTCTCGTGGGCCCGACCGCGTCCATGTCCAGCCCGCGCCTCTACTCGGACAGCACAACCACGAGGTGCTATCCGAACTGGGGCTGAGCGACAAGGACATCGACGAACTCGAGTCGCAGGGCGTGATCGGCACCGCCCCGGCCATGCACGGCTCGACGGTCGGATAGCCTCCAAGACGTGGCCATCGATCCGTCCAACATCCTGCTCACCGGTCGCGTCGCGGTGGTGACCGGCGGGGGAGAGGGCATCGGCCGGGGTATCGCCGAAGGACTGGCGGCATTCGGTGCATCGGTCGCGATCTGGGAACAGAACTCCGAGACCTGCGCGTCGGCCGCCGAATCCGTTGGCGCACTGGGCATCGTGACCGACGTCAGGGACAGTGGGCAGGTCGATTCGGCATTGGAACGCACCACACGCGAACTCGGAATACCGTCCATCCTGGTCAACAATGCGGGTGGCGTATTCAAATCGCCGTTGCTCGACACCAGCGAAAACGGTTGGGATGCGCTCTACAAATCCAACCTGCGTCACGTGCTGCTGTGCACACAGCGGGTGGCGCGGCTACTCGTGGAGTCGCAACAACCGGGCAGCGTGATCAATGTGACATCGATCGAGGGTGTGCGTGCGGCGCCGGGCTACGCGGCCTATGCGGCGGCAAAGGCCGGCGTCGTGAACTACACCAAGACCGCGGCTCTCGAGTTGGCAACACACAAGATTCGGGTCAATGCGCTCGCCCCCGACTTGACCATGACCGAGGGCATTATGCGGGTGTCACCGGATGGTCTGGGGTCCGGTGTCGGCCATATGATTCCGATGGGCAGGCCGGGACACGTCGACGAGATGGCAGGCGCCGCAGTGTTTCTGGCGTCCGATTTGTCGGGTTACATCACCGGACAGACCATCCACGTCGACGGCGGGACGCA
>JAVRPX010000323.1:0-2898 GCA_032161985.1 Mycobacterium sp. | reverse complement strand
GCCATCGCATCGACCACGGCACCGGCGTGCGTTGGAGGAGATCGAGCATCATCTCGTCGACGCCGCGCTGCTCGCCAGGTCGGCCGAGATGCGGCACCCGTGGGATCAGCGGAATCCATTGCGAGCGAACGGCACTGCCGACGTGCGAGATCGCCTGTTCGGCGCGATCTCCTGCGGTGGGCACGTACCTCGGGGCCACCACGGGCAGCACCCCGTAGGGCTGCGGGCCGATGCGGATCGTCGGAAGGGGCCCCGCGGGGTGCAAGTGAGATGCGGCGTGGGCGCGCAGTCTCATCGTCAGCACGTCGGAGCCGACAGGATCGAGCATGTCGGTGGCGAAGTAGCCGCCGCTGGCCTCCCACAACGCGTCGACGAGTGCGGACGCCGTGCGATGGTGGTGGCCGCCTGCGCCGGGTGCTACCGCCAGCGTCGCAGCTGTGATGCCGAGCGCCGCGGCGAGCCGCCCGGCGCTGCGATCGACCGCGATGTCCGGGTCGTCACCGGCGACCGGCGGCGCCCATTCCGCGACCTGGTCGGATGGCGCTGTGCTGAACCCGCTGCGGGTGGTGCCGGTGTTGTTGGTCGGCGTGCCGGGGGCGACGAAGGCGAGATCGCCGACGGCCGCGTGCCCGGCGAGCAGCGCGTCGAGGTTGGTGGCGCTCTGCTCGGGCGTGCTCTCCCAGTCGACGCCGACGACGACAAGGCGGGTCAACCCTTCGGCGAGCGTCGCGCCCTGCCGGAGTTGAGAGTTCTTGACCGTCAATGCCATTCCGGCATCGCGGGCTGCCTGCAGGTCGACTGCCCAGCGCATGCCGTCCTGGACGTGCGGCATCGTCGCGTCCGGGGGGAGCGGCGGTGGTTTCTCCTCAGCGGCCGGTGTCGGCCCGACGTCGAGCACGGCGCGAGTGTGAGACGACCACACCCGGAACACCTCGGTTTCATCTTGGTATCCCACGGCGACCCAGCGCGGCGGCAGGGCGCGCGCCCGCATCGCCCGGGTCCACGACGACGCCCGCCGGGCGACGTCAGGAAAGACCGGATCGGCCCCCGGCGCGGCGGCGAGGTTGCCGGGCCGCATCGTGTCGACGAGGTAGCGAGCCCGGCCGGGGCGGAACCTGGTGGCAAGCTTCCCAAATGCGTCGTCGGCGACGGCGGCGTCGTCGAGATCCGGCCAGCGCTGTTGCCAGTACCACTGCGAACCCTCCAACTCCGCGTCGGTGAACTCCGGCTCGTGGTTGTCGAGGTGGACCTGATCGGGATAGATGCGGATGTCGAGCGCCGCGCGGTCCGGCGAGAACCGGGTTTCGATACGAACGGGCAGCATCGCCACGGGCAGGTCGGCATCGAGCGCGGTGACAAGCGAGTCCGGCCGCCGACCGTCGGCCAGGTCGACGCCGAGCTCGCCGATCCGGCCAACGATGTCGGCGTGTCGGTCGTGCAGGTCGTCGCGCGAGCGTTCGAGCTTGGCGACGCGGTCCGCCGCACGCTGGATCGCGGTGTCGCTCGCGCCGCTCCGTTGCAGGGCATCGAGCTGGGCCCGTCGCGCAGCGAGATCGGCGCGCACCCGGGTCTGCTTGATCTCCAGGTCGGTCATCTTCGCCCGCTGGCGATCGAGCTTGCGGCGGTCGAGGTCGACGGGCTTAGCCATTGTTGTCCGCCGGGACTGTCAACGGCCGCCCACCGACGAGCACCTGGATCGGATTTTGAAACATGGCGTCGGCGATTGCGGCTCCGTTCGTCGGCGCTGGGTCGAGTCCTTTCGTCGTGGCGAAGTCATGAACGGTCGCACGGGTGAAGGTCGACCCAGCTGGTACGTCGACGTCGGTCCACGCCACGCTTCGCCACGCCCCGATGGAGGTGCGCGTCGGATCCGGTGTCTCGTCGAGGCCGAAGCGGGGCTCGGTCACCTGTTCCTGCAGTGCGAAGAAGTAGCCGGGGTCGGCTTGGACGTCGGCGTCGACGAGGTCGAAGCCGAAGAACGTGATGTCCGGTTCGAGGAAGCCCGAGAAGATCGGTCGCTGCACGTCCTCGTCCCTGGTGCCCGGCGTGTTGATGTCGACGGCCTTGATCGCCAGCACGACGGTGTTCGGGTAGCGCCGAAACAGATCACCGCGGATCAGCAGCACCAGGTTCGACTTGCCGCCTGCGACGTCGGCGAGCATGCGGGTCAGCGGCAGCCACTGATGCATGGGCGGCACGTCCGTGGCCCCGCCGACCCGATCCCAGAAGCGTCGCACCGGCGTGCCCCGTTGATCGGTGGGGTAGCGACGCCACAACAGCTCGCGGTTGAACTCGTGGTTCAGGCCGGCGAGGAACGCGGCGATGAAGCGCGGGTTGGTCTCCAACAGGGTGACGGAGTCGGGCGGGATCGAATCCACGCCCGGCAGCAGACGGTCGCGGTCGTAGCGGGCGAGCATCTCGTATCCCGGCTCGTTGAGCTCCGGGTAGGCCATGATGCGATCGAAGGTGGGCGCCACGGCCAGCCCGCCGATGTCGGCACCGTCGCGGATGTCGTTGAGTGTCACCGATCCGAAGTTGACCATCGTGCCGACCCGTTGGGTGTGCGCGACGGCAGGGTCGCACCGCTGCGCGAGCGCGGCGGCCGCATCGACGAGCGGGAACGCGACGACTTGTCCGGTCGGCGCGTCGTCGTCGATCGCCGAGATCTTCGGCAGGTCGTTGATCGCGGCTTCGAAGCGGCTGATCACCGTCGCGTCCCGCTGCAGCGGCGGCATCAACACGCCGTCGATCGGCGTCACATCCACCCCGCCCGGGCCGTGGACGATCGGCAACACGCCACGACCGACGACGAGGTCGTTGGCGTTCGGACCCGATCGGATCACCGGTGTCTTGGCGCCGCCGCGCAAGGTCCCCTTGGGCAGCAGCCGCGGCTCGCCG
>JAVRPX010000322.1:0-6685 GCA_032161985.1 Mycobacterium sp. | reverse complement strand
ACGCGAGGCCGGACTCCCAGGCCTGCATCGCGTCCTTGGTGTTGAGGAACACCGGCAGCATCACCACGAAGACGACGATGAACATGTGCGGCACGCTCGGGCCGTATGGCAGTGCGGTGACGTCGGTGCGATTCTCCCGGCGCGCCAGTCGGCGCGCCAAGAACGTGTAGTAGAGATTGCCCAGGATCAGTGCGACGCCGAGCGCAGGCAGCACGGTGCCCAGCACATCACCGGCTGGCACGTTGACAACGCCGATCATCAGGCCGGTCAGGGTCAGGACGTTGACCAGGATGTTGAAGCCCAGTCCAAAGAACGCGTTGAGGTCCCCGCGGGTCCACCACGGAATGGACAGTGTCGCCTCGGCAGGCGGATCGATTGGCGGGTCGGTGTGCGGTTTGGTGACGTCGGTGGTCATGGCGAGGTCCTCTCAGGCGGCGGTAGTGGTGAGTGCGTGCAACGCGGGTATGACGGCGGCGGTGTCTGCGACCCAACCGAAGATGCCGCCCTGTGCCTTGATCATCTCCAGGCCGATGCGTTGGAATTCCGGGAAATACGAACCCACGCAATCGGATACGACGAGGCACTCGTAGCCGCGGTCGTTGGCCTCACGGGTCGTGGTGTGCACACACACTTCGGTCGTGACGCCGGTGATAAGCAGTTGGGTAATCCCGCCTGCGGTGAGGATGTAATGCAGTTCGGTGGCGTAGAACGCACCCTTGCCGGGCTTGTCGATGACGACCTCGCCGTTGATCGGCGCAAGCTCGTCGACGATGTCGTGGCCGTACTCGCCGCGGATCAGGATGCGGCCGTATTTGCCTTCATCCCCAATGCGTTTCGACGGGGCACCGCGGCTGAGTTTGGCAGGCGGGCAGTCGGACAGGTCGGGCCGATGGCCTTCGCGGGTGTGGATCACCATGATCCCCGCCGCCCGGGCCGCGGCGATCAAACCGGCCAGCGGGGGCACCACCTTGAGCAGCTGTTCGACATCATTGCCAAGGCTTTCGCCAAACCCGCCGGGCAGCAGGAAATCTCGCTGCATGTCGATGACGATCACCGCCGTCTTGCCGGCTATGAGTCGAAACGGCGACGGTTCCGCAGGCACTTCGACGGGCTTGCTCATGCACACTCCTCGATCACGGTCGATACAGGGGACGACACCTCGCGTGGCTCATCGAGAATCTGGGAGGCGAGGTGCAGCACGGTGTCATCGGTCAGTGCCGCGCCCAGCAGCATTGCGCTGTACGGCCGGCCGTCGGCCGTGACACCGAGCGGGACGGCCACCCCCAACAGGTCCAGCAGATTGCCGAAATGCGTGTAGTGGCCAAGCATCGTGTTGCAGTCGATCGGCGCCGCCAGCACCTCGTCGATGGTGAACGTGGTGCCGATCGTTGGCACCACCAGAACATCCATCTGCCGCCACAACGGCGCGACAAGTGCCTTGAGTTCGGCGAGGCACTGCAGCGCCGTGAACGCGTCGACTGCCGTGTGCTTTTGGCCGCCACGCAGGATCTCCCTGACGACCGGATGGATCGAGTCCGGCTGGGCGGCAAGGAAATCACCGAACTCCACCAGCCGCTCAGCAACCCACGGCCCCTGGTAGAGCAGCGACCCGGCGGCCAGGAACGGCTCCAGCGAGACATCGACGACGGTGGCGCTGCGGGCCAGATGCTCGCGGAAACCCAAGTGAGCGCTCCGCATCGACTCGTCGCCGAAGAATTCCAGCTCGTCGGCGGGCGGCAGTCCGACCCGGATCGGTGCGCCGTCGTAGCGCGGTCCGCGATCACGCGACCAGGCGTCGTTGTCGTCGCGGGCGGCGACCACGTCAAGGACGCGGTCGACATCGTCGATCGATCCCGCCATCACGCTGATGCAGTCCAGCGACTTGCATGCCGGGACCAGCCCGACGGTGCTGATCAGCCCGCGCGAGGGTTTGAAGCCGACCACCCCGTTCAGCGCGGCAGGCACCCGTCCCGACCCGGCGGTGTCGGTGGCGACCGCGAACGGGACCTGGCCGAGCGCGACCGCCAGTGCAGAACCCGAACTCGAGCCACCGGAGATCATCTCGCAGCCGTACACACTGCGCGGGATGGTGTACGGCGTGCGGGTGCCGTTGAGTCCGGTCGCGAACTGGTCCAGATTCGTCTTGCCGACGTATAACGCGCCGGCCTCCAGCAGACGGCGCACCACCGGTGCCGTCGTCGACGCGACGTAGGCGTAGTCAGGGCAGGACAGTGTGGTCGGCACGCCCTCGACGTCGATGCTGTCCTTGACTCCGAATGGAACCCCGTAGAGCGGCAAAGTCCTTGCACCGGACCGTGTTTCGATCTCTTCGGCTGCGGCCAGGAGCTGATCGCGGGGGACTGTCGACAACCAGGTGCCGTCGTCGCCGCGGGCCGCGATGGCGTCCGCAACGCGGGTCGCCGTCTTGGTGGGCGAACCGGTACCGCCGGCGTGTGACGCCAGGATCTCGGCCACCGACGGCCCGATGGACGGCCCACGCGCGTCATCAGTCATGCCTGTCGATTGTCGGCATGTTGATGCCGATCGCGGGTCGGGCGTGTGTCGTTTGTGTTAGCTGTGCAGGTCGAAAACGAGCTAGTGCAGGAACTATCGGGGTGCCGCGCTTCGTTGAGTGCCCGTGCCCAGCGTCACCACCGCGTTGCCGAGCCTGTCCGACCAGGCCGAGCGACTGATCGAGTTCGACGTCCACCGCATCGCCGGACTGCCCGCCGATCGGCTGCGAAACATGGCCGACAGCGCGGGTTCACTCCTGGTCGTGCACCCCGACCTCGCTCCCGCGTCCGACGAATTCACATCGATCTCGTCCGTCAAGCTGCCCGATGCGCCGCTGTATCTGATTCGCGACCTCGACCGCGGGGATGCGATGGCCAACTGGAGTCCCGACGAGGCGTGACCGGCCATCGCCGATGCCTGCCGAACGCCGCTGACCCTCGCCGAGGGTCTGCACTGGTTGCTGCAGCGGCCGGACGCGCTTGCCCGCGGGCGCTGCTTCATGACGATCGGGTCGCGCCGCCGCGAGCCCGGCGGGTCGCTGGACGCCAGGACGCCGGCAGTGTGGATCAGCAACGGCACCGGCCGCGACGGGCCTGCCAACCGCAACGCGCCGAAGGTCGGCTGGTGCTGGGCGGGAAACCGGCACACCTGGCTCGGATTCGCCACGGCCAGTGGCAGAAAAGCGCTAGGCGCGTAGACCCTTTCGCACACCGTGCACGGCATCGACGAACGGCAGGACCGTCTCCAGCCACGCCTCCGGCTCGGATGAGAACACGACGTGACCGGTCGGCAGGGCTTTGAACCTGGAACCGGGAATCGCGGCATGCAACGCTTGGCCCCAGCGCAGCGGTGCGGTGAGATCCTTGGCGCCCCACGTGATGAGGACCGGTGCGGAGATCTCCGCGGTCCGCGTCCGCAGATCGTGGCCGGGTTCGGTGAAGCTCTTCCAGAGCGCGGCCGCGGTTCGCGCACCGTCTGCCGTCTTGGCCCGTGCCGTCACCCTGTCGACGACCGCGCGGTCGGTTTCGCTCTTGACCCGCATGTACGCGCGGACCGACAGTGGGAACACCGCCTTCACCACTGCGGGCTTTCCCATGACCGCGCAGAACGCCCGAGTGAAAACGCTGTGCGGCGTGAAGCCACCGTTGTTGACGAGCACGACGCCAGCGACGCGGTCGGGTCGCTCCAGCGCCAGCCGGCACGCCGCGTAGCCGCCTACGGAATTGCCGACGACGACGGCGTTGCTCAGGTCGAGCCTGTCGGCGAACTCGACAAGTAGATCGCCGAACTCTACGGCGCGCAGCGGGGTAGCCGGAAGGGGAGACTCGCCGTGACCTGGCCAGTCGAGAGCGAGCACTCGGCGGCCCTTCCCGAGCGCCTCGGTCACCGGCGCGAAATCGGTCCGGTCGTGAAGCGCGGCGTGCAGCAGCACAACGGGCGGGCCGGAACCCTCGTCGGTGTAGGAAACCGTGCCGAGTGAGGTTTGCATCGTCGCCATCAGCGTGTCCTTTCATTGACCGGTCGGTCGGTCAGTTACACTAGCAGTCGTGCAAGTGGCGAACAAGAGACTGGCGGCCGCGCAGCAGACGCGCGCGAAGCTGATCGAGACCGGGCTGGTGCTGGCCGAGGAGCTGGGGCTCGACGGGCTCTCGGTGAACGCCGTCGTCGCGGGTGCGGGCGTGTCAAAAGGGACGTTCTTTCATCATTTCCCCGATCGGGTGTCCTACCTCGTGGCGCTGCACCGCCGGTTCCACGATGTGCTGTTCGACGAGATGATGTCGGCCATCGGCGACCTACAACCGGGCAGGGACCGGCTTGCCGCGGCGGCCACCACGTATCTGGACGGCTGCCTGCGTGACCGCGGGGTCAAGGCACTCCTGCTCGAGGCGCGCGGCCATCTGCCGATCGCCGAGGAAGTCATGCGCCGCAACCGGATGAGCGTCGATGTGGTCGCCGCCGACTTCGAGGCGCTCGGTTCGCGGTATCCGCGCGAAGCCGCGCGGCTGTGGATCGCAGCGACGGCGGAATGCGCGTTGATGGAGCTCGAACGCGGCAGCCACGACCCGGCGGCCCGTTCTGCACTCAACGCTCTGGTGGAATGAGCCACCGATCGAGCCACCGAGACAGCAATAGCCCGTCGTCGGGTCCGCCCGCTGCCGCGAGGTAGCCGTCGGGACGCACCAGCAGCCAGCCCGCGGGCATGGCGTCGAGCGACACCTGGCGCACCGCGAGGATGTCCTGCCAGTGCCGGTATGCCTCAGGGATGTAGTCGCCGGTGACGACCAGGGTCAGTGTCGACAGGTCGAGCAAGTCGTAGAGCCTGCCGTTGCCGACGGGTAGGTCGGGAACCCGGTCACCCGCGCGCAGCGGCCCGATTCGACCGCCGCCCTTGGCAATTGGGCACCCGCGGTAGCCCGACGCGAGTTGTCCGAGCCGCGGTGCGGCCTTGTCCTGCACCCTGGAACGGGCCAACACGATCGGGGCAAGCCGGGTGATCGCGGCGTGCACGAGCGGATTTGTGGAGTTGAACGCCCTGGTGGCACGTTCGGTCATCCGGACCAGCTGGCGGATCACGGGGAGGCGATCGGACTGGTAGGTGTCGAGGAGCTCCGGCCGGGCGTGGCCGTTGAGCACCATCGCAAGTTTCCACGACAGGTTGATCATGTCCTGGATGCCGGCGTTCATGCCCTGGCCGCCTGCGGGACTGTGTACGTGTGCGGCATCCCCGCCAAAGAACACGTGGCCGTCGCGCAGGGTGTCCATGTGGCGGCTGTTGATCCTGAAGCGCGAACTCCAGTTCAGGTTGTAGAGCTGGGCAGGCAGGTGCACGGTGCGGTCGTACAGTCGCTGGATGTCCTCCAGCGTGGGATCGCCTGTGTCGCCGGCTATCCCGGCCGGGTCGGTGGCCATGAACCGGAACCGGCCGTCACCCATCGGGAAGATGGCGAGAAAACCGTTGCGGGCCAGGAAGATCGACAGCTGATCCTCAGGCACATCCCCGGCGATGTGTAGGTCGCCAAGCACGTAGTTGTGTGTCAGCGACCTGCCCGTGAACGGCAGCCCAAGCGCCTTGCGGATCGCGCTGTGCGAGCCATCGGCGGCGATCAGATACGAGGCGTCAACCACTTCTTCGGCGCCCTCCCCGCTGCGCAGTACCACTGAGACGCCGTCGCGTTGTTGGGTCAGTGCGATCAACTCGACCCCGCGTTCGATCTTGACGCCCTGTCGGTTGAGCGCTTCCGCGAGCAGCCGTTCCGTCTCCGACTGGGCCAGCAGCAGCACGTAGTTGAATTCGCTTGGCATCCGATGCAATTCGATGGCGGCGAGCTTCTCGCCCTCCGAGTAGAGCGCGGTCGCTCGCGCGGGGTTGCCGAGCCGCAGCAACTCGTCACCCACCCCGCGCACCCGCAAGAGTTCGACGGTGCGGGCCTGGATGCCCAGCGCCCGCGAAGTGAGGGAGCGTTCGGGCGCTCGGTCGACGATGCGGACGCCGACTCCGAGCCGCGACAGCTCGAGTGCAGCGGTCAGCCCGGTTGGGCCTGCGCCGACGATCAGGACGGGCACGTCATGCGAAGGATTCATAGCCGGCTCCTCAGCGTAAGTCAACGACTGATGACTTAGACCGTAATCCCAAACTCTGGCTAGGTCAACGATCGGTGACTTATTCTCTTCGCATGGCAACACCGCGCAGCCGCAACGCGACCCAGACCCGCGCCGACATCCTGGCGACCGCACGGCTGCGGTTCGGAACCGACGGCTACGAACGGACCACGTTGCGGGCGGTGGCCGCCGACGTCGGCGTTGATCCCGCCTTGGTCATCCGGTACTTCGGCAGCAAGCAGGACCTGTTCGCCGCCGCAGCGGAGTTCACCCTTGACCTGCCGGACCTGACCGCGGTGCACCCCGATGACGTCGCAGATGCGTTGCTGCCCAGCTTCTTTGCCGTCTGGGAGGACGACGCCACGTTCGTGGCGTTGCTGCGCGCTGCGATGACCAGCCCGACCGCGGCGGACACCATGCGCCGGATCTTCGCCACCCAGGTCGCCCCGAAGCTGGCCGCCGTGACACCGGATCACCCGGCCCAGCGCGCAGGCCTGATGGGGGCGTTCGTGATCGGGTTGGCCACCACCCGCTATGTGTTGGCCAACCCCGCCGTCGCCGACCTCAGTCA
>JAVRPX010000321.1:0-3348 GCA_032161985.1 Mycobacterium sp. | reverse complement strand
GACCGTGCGCACCAACACGTTCTACACCCGGACCAAGATCCGCAAGCTGCCGTCGCCGAGCGTGGACGCGGAGGTGATCACCCAGACAGCGCTGGACCTGCTCGACCTCTTCGAACTCGACCGGCCCATCCGGCTGCTAGGCGTTCGACTGGAGCTCAATCCTCCCGAAGGTGGGTACTAGCGCTTCACCGAAGGGCGCAACGCTCGGCTGAACAGCACGTTGGCCTGCCGCATCGCGAGGCTGTATGGCCACCAAGCCGTCCGCTTGAACAGGTAGAGCGCACGGATATCCGGCGACGTGTAGATCAGGAAGCGGTTACGGCGCACGCCCTGCAGGATTCTGTCGGCGACGTGCTCGGGCGACACCGCGTGCCCACCGAAGCGGTCCGTCCACCGCTTCACGTTGGGATCATCGCGGTCCACGCCGGCGATCTGAACCGTCTGCACCAGTGGCGTTTTCACCGCGCCGGGCACCACCACCGACACTCCGATGCGGTACCGGGCCAAGTCGAAGCGCAGCACCTCCGACAGGCCGCGAAGACCGTACTTGCTTGCGCTGTAGGCCGCGTGCCACGGCAGCGCCACCAGGCCGGCGGCCGATGAGACGTTGACCAGGTGCCCGCCATTGCGGGCGGCCAGCATGGGCGGGACGAACGTCTCGATGACGTGGATGGGCCCCATCAGGTTGATGTCGACCATCGACTTCCAGTGTTGGTGGGTGAGTTGGTCGACAGTGCCCCACGCGGACACGCCGGCGATGTTCATCACCACGTCCATCGCTGGATGGTTGGCGTGGATGTGTTCGGCGAACCCGGCCACCTCGTCGTAATCGGAAATATCCAGAACGCGGTGCTCGGGCACCTGCGCACCGAGCGCGCGAACGTCAGCGACGGTCTTCTCCAGGCCCTCGGCGTCACGGTCGGTGAGGTATAGCTCGGCGCCTTCTGCGGCCAGCTTCAGCGCGGTCGCGCGGCCGATGCCGCTGGCGGCCCCGGTGAGAAAACAACGCTTGTCGGTAAAGCCGCTCCCCTGCGCCATGCCGGTGACATTACCGTCGCGGCTATTGGTCACCCCAAAACGCGCTCAGCCACAGCCGCTCCACGATGTCGACGGCGCGCGCGGCGTCCTCGCCGCGGCCGACGAACGCACTGTCCTGCGTCAGCGTGAACGACGTCACCGCAGAAAGCGTCCGCACCAGGGCCGGCACGTCGTCGGAGATCGGGCGCGCGTCGGCATCCTGCTCGAGAAGGGCGATCAACTTGTCGATGATGCCGTCGTAGAAGTCGTCCATCATCTCGCGGATCTGCGCGTCGGTATTTCGGGCCACCGCGCACGCTTTCAACACCGGATCGTCGTTGGCATACACGGCCGCAGCGCTGCCGACCATCCGCTTGGCGAAGGCGGCTGGCGTCTCACCCGGCTCCCGCGGCGCGAAATGGTGAGTCAGGCTGTCGAGCAGCTCACCGGCATCGGCCAGGATCACCGCGAGCACCGCGTACTTCGAGTCGAAGTAGAAGTAGAAACCTGACCGGGCGACGCCGGCGCGCTCGCTGATGGTGCTCACGGACAGGTCGGCGAACGTCCGCTCCTGGAGCAGCTCGCGGACCGCGGTGACGATGGCCTCGCGCTGGCGGTCGCCGCGGCTGCGGCGGGCTTCCGGAGCGGCGGACTCAGCTGTCATGGGAGTAGACCTTCGCATCGGCGCCACGCCGGAACAAACTTGACATGCGTCAAGTCTGCCATTCAGGATGAAGATACGAGTGACAACGGCCACAGTCTTTTTTGACTCAGGAGCACAGATGCCGACCATCAGCACCAAGGATTACCTGCTCGACCAGGCGAAACGGCGGTTGAAGCCGACTCCGCTCACGATCCCCGGCATGGGTTTCGTGGAGCAGCGGCTGCGCCAACGCGAGTGGAAGCAGTTCCCGCTGGCCGAGCCGCCCGCGGGCAGCGGCCTCAAGCCCGCAATGGGTGACTCGGGATTGCCCATCCTCGGCCACATGATCGAGTTCTTCCGCGCCGGGCCGGAGTTCGCCGTGGAGGTATACCGCAAGTACGGTCCGATTCACTACCAATACTCACCCGCACTGTCTTCGGTAATGGCAATGGGGCCCGACGCCACGCAGGCCGTATTCTCCAACCGCAACAAGGAGTTTTCGCAGCGAGCTTGGGATCCAATGATCGGGCCGTTCTTCGATCGCGGCCTGATGCTGCTCGACTTCGACGAGCACATGTTCCACCGCCGGATTATGCAGGAGGCGTTCACCCGCACGCGGCTGTCGGGCTACGTCGAGCACATCGACTCGGTGGCCAGCCAGGTGATCGCCAATGACTGGGCGGAAAACGACCCACGCTTCCTGTTCCATCCGGCCGCCAAGGAACTTACGCTCGACATCGCTTCGGTCGTGTTCATGGGCCATGAGCCCGGCGCCGACCGCGAACTGGTTACGACGGTCAATCAAGCCTTCACCACGACCACGCGCGCCGGCAACGCGATCGTGCGCAAGCCCGTACGGCCGCTGACCTGGTGGCGCGGCATCCAGGCCCGCAAGACTCTAGAGGGCTATTTCGCCGCCCGGCTCACCGAGACGCGCGGTTCGGAGGGCACCGACATGCTCAGTGTGCTGCGCCAAGCCGAGGACGAGGACGGGCAGCGGTTCACCGACTCCGACATCGTGGCGCACATGATCTTCCTGATGATGGCCGCCCACGATACTTCGACGTCGACGATGACCACGATGGCCTATCACTTGGCGGCCAACCCGGAATGGCAGGATCGCTGCCGCGATGAGTCGGCCCGCATCGGTGACGGTCCGCTGGACATCGAGGCCCTTGAGAAGCTGGAAACGTATGACCTGGTAATCAACGAGGCCCTGCGCATGGTCACCCCGTTGCCGATGAATTTCCGGCGGGCAGTCCGTGACACTAACCTGCTCGGCTATTTCATCCCGGCGGGCACCGATGTGGTGACCTGGCCGTCCCTGAACCACCGACTAGAAGAGCTATGGACGGAGCCGGAGAAGTTCGACCCGGACCGTTTCGCCGAGCCGCGCAATGAACACAAGAAGCACCGGTACGCGTTCGCGCCCTTCGGCGGCGGCGCGCACAAGTGCATCGGCATGGTGTTCGGTCAGCTCGAGATCAAGACCGTCATGCATCGGCTGCTGCGTAAGTATCGACTCGAGTTGGTTCGCCCCGGTTACAAGCCGCGCTACGACTACGGCGGCATGCCGGTCCCGCTTGACGGCATGCCGATCGTGTTGCGCCCCTTGCGCTGACGGGATTCGGCGTTCAGGCGTCGGTCAGGAGCCGGTTCGCACAGGCGATGACCGCGCGCAGTGCGGA
>JAVRPX010000320.1:0-4048 GCA_032161985.1 Mycobacterium sp. | reverse complement strand
CGCACATCTTCAGCTCGCAGCCGAGCATCACCATCAACGATGCGAACCCCGAGCTGTCGGAGTTCTTCGGGTCGATGATCGTCATGGACGACCCGCGGCACTTGCGCCTGCGCAACATCGTCAGCAGGGCGTTCACCCCAAAGGTCGTCGCCCGCACCGAGGTGTCGGTGCGCGACCGGGCACGGCGTCTGGTGGAAACGATGATCGCGGACAATCCCGAGGGCACCGGCGAGATCGTGGCGGCACTGGCGGGCCCGCTGCCCTTGCAGGTGATCTGCGACATGATGGGGATCCCGGAGGAAGACCACCAGAAGATGTTCCACTGGACCAACGTGCTTCTCGGGTTCGGTGATAAGGACATCGCCACCGACTACGAGGAGTTCGTCAAGGTCTCGATGGACATCGGCGCATACGCGACTGCGCTGGCCGAGGACCGCCGAGTCAACCCGCGAGAGGATCTGACGACCGCGCTGGTGCAGGCGGAAGTCGACGGTGAGCGCTTGACGTCGGCCGAGGTCGCGTCGTTTTTCATCCTGCTGGTCGTGGCGGGCAATGAGACCACCCGCAACGCGATCAGCCACGGCGTGCTCGCCTTGAGTCGCTATCCCGATGAACGCGCGAAATGGTGGGCCGACTACGAGGCCATGGCGCCAACGGGGGTCGAGGAGATCGTGCGGTGGGCGTCGCCGGTGATCTACATGCGTCGCACACTGACCGAGGATTGCGAGCTGAGCGGCGTGAAGATGGCTGCAGGCGACAAAGCGACGTTGTGGTACTGCTCGGCCAACCGCGATGATGACAAGTTCGCCGACCCATGGACCTTCGACGTCGCGCGCACACCCAATCCGCATGCCGGCTTCGGCGGCGGCGGCGCCCACTTCTGCCTCGGCGCCAACCTCGCCCGCCGCGAGATCAGCGTCGCGTTCGAGGAACTCCACCGCCAGATACCCGACATCCAGGCGACGGAAGAGCCTGCGCGGCTGCTGTCGCCGTTCATTCACGGCATCAAGCGGCTGCCGGTGTCCTGGACACCACCGAACTGAGCCGCTCGCGAGTCGGACCGTCCGGAACCCGCGGCCGCCGTCCGCCGGCGTAGATCTCCCTGGCGCGGGCTTGAGCAGGTGCCAGGCTGGATGGCGGTGCGTCCATCGTGGTGTACGCCTCGACGAGGTCCTTCAGCGCAGGGTCTGCTTGAGCTGCCGCAACGATCAGGTCTGACGGCAACCGGCGGCTGACGTCGACGTCCCCGCCGGACTATCGACGCATCCGATCGGTGTCGATGTAGCGGTGGTCGTCGAACCATGGTCGAACAGTGTGAGTGCACCAGCTGTTGAATTGCATTGTCGCCGTGGTGATATCACCATCGCGCAGGTCGAGGATGCGGACCAGTTCCCGCGCCTGCATCAGCCCCAACGCCACCCCGCGTCCGGCCAGCGGGGTCGTCGTGCATACCGCGTCACCGACCGACATCAGACCGGGCAGCGCCGGCCGGCCTGCGGCGTCGAGTTGTCCGCGGTAGGTGTTGTACAGCCGGCCGCCGGGCAACGCCGGCGAAGTGGGTTGTGCGCGTGACGAATCGATCCGCTCCGCGAGCAGCGGAATGGCGCCTGTGCCGACAACTACTGGGTTGATCAGGCGGTCTGGACGGCCTCTGCCAGCCTTCCGATCACCGTGCTGGCAAGGTGATCGCACAGATCGCGTGGATTGTCGAAAACTGCTTGCGCACCGGCTGTTTCGAGCTCACCGCGCGACACCCCGCCGCTGAGCACGGCGATCGTCGGCACGCCCGCCCGCTTGCAGGCCTCGACGTCCCACACCGTGTCACCGACGAAGACCGCGTGTGCGACGTCGACACCAGCGCGTTCGAGTGCGATCTGAACGATGTCGGGTTCGGGTTTCGCGGTGTCGACGTCGTTCGATGACGTCACCGCCGACAACAGGTCTTCGCACGCCAGCACCTCGCGCAGAATGGACAACTCGTCCTCGGGCGCCGATGTCGCCAGGACGATTTGCAGGCCAAGCTTGTGGACGGCTTCCAGCAGTTCACGTGCACCGGGCAGCCGCCGCAATAGCGGCGCCGTCTCCTGGTAGTACCGCGAATGCAGATCCTTCAGCCGCGCTCTGGTGTCCTCGTCGACGCCCTCTGCCAGCGAGTCCAGCAGCGCCGAGCCGTCCATCCCGATCGACCGGTGAATCCGCCACGCCTCCACCTCGACCTTGGCTTCGGCGAAGGCCCGGTACCACGCTTGGACGTGGAGATAGTTCGAGTCGATCAGGGTGCCGTCGACGTCGAACAGAACGGCCGGCCTGGTGCCGCCATGCGTCACAACCGGTGCCGCTGCTGGGTGGGCGGCGTTTCAGTCTGCCTCTGCCGGGCGTCGGTCCCGTCGCGTGCATCGACATCGTCCTTGGCGCCGTGCACATCGCTGCGCTTGGGGTCGAGGGCGTCAGCGCGCTCGCGCCGTGCGTCGAGGTCCTCGCGGGAAGTGTTCACAGCGTCGCGATGAGAAGCGGCTGTTCCTTCGAGCCGGGCTGCTTCCGCCGCCTTCGCCTCGGCCTCGGCCCGGGCTGCCCGCGCCTTCGCCTGTGTCTCGTCGGCGAACGCCTCGCGCTTCTCGACTCGCTTCGTATCGTGTCCGACCTCCTCGCGAATTTGTTCGGCCTGCGCATGCCGCCGCTTGTTGCGCGCCAGGAACGCCAGCACGGCGACGACGCCGATCACGGCGATGACGGCGACGATGATCCAGATCATGTTGTTGGTAGCCATTTCGGCTCCTTCGTTTGGTCGGGTCCTGTCAGACTTTTGACGAACTCGCTAATTCGGCGGATGCCCTGATGCGGCGCCGTCTAAACCGAAATGCGTCGCCATCGCGGTCGTCAGGGGTAGCCTGACGGTCAGTTGTCAGGAGATTCCTGACGGGTGGAGGTCGGCGATGTCGACGAAGAACTTGGAATTGCGATGTTCGTTCTGCGGGCGCCTTTATACCGAGGTCGGCAAGCTTGTCGCCGGTCCCGGCGTCTACATCTGCGATGAATGCGTGAACCTGTGCATCGACGTCCTGTCAGTCGCTTCACCTGCGCAGTCGCCAGCGATCCCCGAGTGGTCCTCGATGTCTGATGATGAAGTGCTGCAGGGACTTCCGCTCATCGCTGCGTCCGCCGCGAACATCGAAGCGGGACTTCGTGAGCGCGTCAACGACTTGCGCGACCGCGGTGTGTCGTGGGCGCGGATCGGCGCGGCATTGGGCACGACGCGCCAGTCCGCTTGGGAGCGCTTCTCCCCCGCTACTTGACGACCAGCGTCCCGTGCATGGAGGGGTGATATTTGCAGTGGAACGCGTACTCACCCGGTTCGCTCGGCGCGGTCAGCGTGGCCTCCTTGTTGCCTTCGACGTCGACGCTGAACTTGTCCGCCGTGTCCGATGTGACCGAATGCTCGACGGAGTCCTTGTTCGTGATTGCGATCTGGGCGCCGGGCGACACCGTAACGGGGTCCCCGAAACTCATGCTTGCGATCGTGATGGTCGCCGCCCCGGCCGCAGCGGGTCCGCTCGCCTGTCCCGCCGTTGCGGTGGGGCTCGAGGTCGCTTTCCCCGACTCTGGTTCCTGCGTTGAGGTACTGGATCCGCCGCACGCCGTCGCAAACGCGGCGACGAGACACATGGCGGCGCAGAACAAACCGAATCTCTTCATGGTGACCTCTCTCGATTGGACCCTCGCGAGAGACACGATTATCGATCCGAATTGGTTCAGACGTGGGCGGTTTCGGGTCTTGCAGGCCAACCGGTCCCTACAGCGTGGCGGTTAAGGGGCCGGTCGGCGAGCACACGGGCTGCGGCGGATTCCCCTTCGACGAGCATCCCCTTCCGGTCGAGATGTACGTCGCTCCGGGCCGGTATGGCTGGTAGTACACCTGTGCCAGGAGAATCCCTTCACCCTGGGCACACTGCCCGGGGCCGTCGCTGCCCTGCAGTTGGACGCAGGCGACCAGGAGGTACGAGTCCGACTGGTCGCATGCGGCAGGCGTCAGCGTCGCGGTGACCACGTT
>JAVRPX010000319.1:0-7269 GCA_032161985.1 Mycobacterium sp. | reverse complement strand
TTGCGCTCGGCGAAGTCGGTCAGCCGCACGATCTCCAGCAGCTCGTCGACCCGCTTGCGGACCTCGGCCTTGTCCTTCTTCTGGCTGCGGGGTCCGTAGGCGACGTTGTCCCACACCGTCATGTGGGGGAACAGGGCGTAGTGCTGGAACACCGTGTTGACGTTGCGCTTGTGCGGCGGTACGCGGGACACGTCGGCGCCTTCGAGCCGGATCGCGCCCTCGGTGGGGGTCTCGAACCCGGCGATCATCCGCAGCGTCGTCGTCTTCCCGCAGCCGGACGGGCCGAGCATCGAGAAGAACTCACCCGATGCGATGGAGAAGTCGGCTTCCGATACGGCGATGTAGTCGCCGAAGCGCTTGGTGACATGGTCGATCTCGATGACCGGGCCGCCCTTGGCGCGGGTGGCCCCGTCGGATCCCGTCGCTTGTGTGGCGGGAGTCGTGTGTGTGCCGGTCAGGGCAGATCCTCCTCAGGGACAGCCGTAAGCTGTGGATAAACCATCGCGGATCAGACGATCCTTGGCAAGCGATTCCGCAACGAATTTACATTTCTACAATGGAATCCTTCGTCTGTCGCGCCGAGGACCGAGAGAATCCACTGAATCGGGCGTGATCAGCTACCGCCTGGTCTGCGCGGTCGGCCGGGTGTGAAGTGTGCACGCCCTCAGTTTCTCCGCCCGTGTCGCGGGGTAGTGCTCTTCGATGGCAAAGGTTGACGTCGCGGTCTCGTCTGATTTGAGTCCGGAAAGGGCGTGGGCCCTCGCATCGGATCTTCGTCGCTTCGAGGAGTGGCTGACGATCTTCGGCGGCTGGCGCAGCGAGGTCCCCGACCACGTCGAGGTCGGGATCTGCGTGTCGTCGCTGATCAAGGTCAAAGGTTTTCGCAACACCATCCACTGGCGGGTCACCCGATACGACGAGCCGAAAACGATCGAACTGGTCGGGCGGGGTCGACCGGGAATCTGCATTGCCCTGCGCCTGTGTGTGAAAGAAGTACGCCCGGGTCCCTCGTCCAATGTCGCCTCCGGCTCCGTCTTCGAGGTGATAGCCGAACTGACGGGCGGACTGTTGAACACCCGGATCGGAAACGTTGTCGCGAAGGTGCTCGAATCCGATGTGCGCAAGTCGGTGGCCAAACTAACCCTTCTCCGTTAACCCCATTCGTGGTTCATGGCACGAGATTCGTAACGCGCCTCCACGGATTCGATAGCTCCCGTCCGTGGGCGCGATAGCGCAATCAGCACCATCGCAAGCGCCGCGGTGACCGCGCCGCCCACGAAGATCCCAACGAAGCTGCTCTCCATGGGCACCCCGGCGGTGGTGCGGGCCAGTAGGACCGCGACCAGCGCCGCGGCCGTCGAGCTTCCGATCGTGCGGGCGATCGCGTTCATGCTCGTCGCCACCCCCGTTTCACCGGGGTCGACCTCCGCGACCACCAGCGCGGGCAGCGCGCCGTAGCCAAGGGCGATGTAGGCGTTGGCCAGAATGCTGGCCGCGATGATCTGCCACGGCGCATCGTGAGCCAGTGCTATGAACAGGAAGCCCGCGATGCCCGCCACCGCCGCGATCATGAGGACCGGTCTGGCGCCGAATCGGTCGATGAAGCGGCCGCTGACAAGGGCGACGACGAAGCCTGTGACCGCTCCCGGCAACAGGTAGACGACGCTGGCTTCCAACACGGTCGCCCCGAAGCCGTATCCCGCTGCGCTGTGGGGGATTTGGACGAATTGCGTCAACCCCAGAAACGCGAAGTACAGTCCCATGCCGACGAAGATCGTGGCGAGGTTGGTGAGCATGATCGGTCGCCGGGTCATCATCTCGGTGGACACCAGCGGCTGTTTCGCACGTCGCTCCCAGAACCACCAAGCGCCGAGGACGATCAGGCCGCACACCGCGCAGCCAAGGGTCGCCGGAGACGTCCAGCCCCAGGAGTTGCCCTGCGTGATCGCCAGCAGCACGGTCGACAGACCCGCTGCGAGGCCGACGGCGCCGAGCCAGTCGATGGTCCCCGTCGAGGTGCGGGGCCGGGCGGGCACGATGAACACCACGATCGCGATGACGACGAGCGTGAAGCCCGTCGTCAGCCAGAAGACGCGGTGATATCCGGCGTCACCGCTCATGAGCAGGCCGACCACCACGAGTCCCGTGCCGCCGCCGAAACCCAAGGTTCCCGACAGCACCGACATCGCGGAGCCCATCCGATCCTCGGGAAGCTCCTCGCGCAGGATCGCAATGCCGATCGGGTAGAGCCCGAACGACGCAGCCTGCAACACGCGGGCGACGATCAGCAGGGCCAGCGACGAGGTGGTGGCGGCAAGCACCGAGCCGACAAGCACGACCACGAGCACGATCAGCAGGACCCGCTTCTTGCTGTGCAGGTCGGCCAGCCGACCGATCACCGGAGTAGCGGCGGCCGCGGCGAGAAGATTGGCGGTGACCGCCCAGGTGGCCGCCACCATCGAGGTGTTCAGTTGGTGGGCGATGATGCCGAGCACCGGGACGACGGCGGTCTGGAGCACGGCGACGGTCAGGACCACCACGGATAGGCCGCCAATGAGCACCCCGGGTCGCGTGACACCGCCGAGGCCGGACCGCGGCGCTTCGGTCTCGACCACGGCTCGCTCCGATCGTTAGCTCATCTTCGGTTCTCTCGATTATGTCCCTTGGTCCAGAAGCGCCGACAACCGCTCATGCGGAAGCCGCGGCGAGCGGTGCCCGTCGCGGCCGATCATGTCGTCGTTGACGACCAGCGCGTTGAGCACCGCTTCCTCGACGGCCTGTACGACCGCGGTGTAGAGGTCGTCCATGCGGCCCCAAGGCACGAAAGTGAGGGTGCCGAACTCGTCGTCGCCGATCGGTCCGACGGGAAACGCACTTGCCAACCCGGGCGCAGCGGCGGTGGAGAAGGCCAGGAAGATATCGCCGGAGAAATGGCTGCCCGCCGTGCCGGTTCGGGCAAGGCCCAGCGGAACGCGCCGCGCGAGGGCCTTGCACTGGCCTGGCAGCAGCGGTGCGTCGGTGGCCACGATCGCGATGACGGAACCGGCGCCGGGCGGCGGCTTGAGGCCGAGATCGACCTCGAACCAATCGCTCGCCAGCGGGTTGTCGTCTAGCAACTCGGGGCCGACATGCCTTCCAGCGACGGTCAATTCGGCTCGCGAGCCGAAGTTCGCCTGCACGAACGCTCCCACGGTGAACGTCCGTCGCCCGTAACTGACGCGGCGCGACGCCGTGCCGTTGCCGCCTTTGAATTCGTAGCAGTTCATCCCGGTCCCACCGCCGACCGATCCTTCGCTCACCGGACCTGCGGAAGCCGTATCCAGCGCCGCCTCGACATGCTCGGGTCGGACGTGGCCGCCGTTGATGTCGTTGAGGTAGCCGTCCCATGTCTCGGCGCACACGGGCAGCAGCCATTGCCGGGCAAGTAATGGGTTGATCCGGTTGACCCAGCTGACGACGCCGGTGTGGCAGGCGCCGACCGCGTGCGTATTCGACAGCACGACAGGCAGATTGAACGATCCCGCCTCATCGATCCACGTGGTGCCTGTCATCTCCCCGTTGCCGTTGAGTGAGTACCAGCCTGCCGCGCATGGCTCTCCGACCCCGCCGCGGCCTCGCGGAAGGATTGCGGTAACGCCTGTGCGGATCGAAGCCCCGTCGATCAATGTCGTCACGCCGACCTCAATGCCGTCGACGTCGGTGATCGCGTTGAGCGGTCCGGGTTCACCGGGCAGGACGATGCCGAGCCCGCGTGCCCGTGGCCGGCCATCCTCGGTATGGGTTTGGCGTGTGGTCATGCGGCTGTCGCGGTGAAATGGGCAATGGCACCGGAGAGATCCAGACGGTCGACCTTCAGGTCGGCGTCGGCCAGCCAGTCGCGCAGTTCGTCAACCGTGCCGCTGGCGCCGAAGACTCCGGCACGGCGTCCGACGTGGAGCGCCAGATCCTGACGCAGCCCGGCACCGTGTACCAGCGAGTCGCCGACCAGCCGACCGCCCGGCTTGACACAGCGGGCGATTTCACGGACCGCAGCTGCCGGGTCGGGGAGACAGTGCAAACCGTTGAAGGATACGCACAGGTCAAATTCGTTGTCATCGAACGGCATTCGCTCTATATCAGCCTCCACGAACTCGATGTCGTCGAGCCCGAGCGTGGCGGCGCGGGTGCGAGCGCGCGCGAGCATGTCGGCGGAAAGGTCGGCGGCGACGTAGCGCAGGCTCTGGCCGGGTCGCAGCCCGCGCAGCGCGACCCCGCCGCCGCAAGGGACGTCGAGGACCGCGGAACCGTCTGGTAGCTCGCCTATCGTGCGGAAGCTGTCGTAGAGCATCCGGGTGTCCGTGCCCCACAGTGCGAGTCCGGCCGGCCTGGCAAGCCATTCGTGTTCGACGGCGAAGTCGTAGGCGCCGCCGCCCCAGCCAGCCACCCCGCCACCCCATATCGATCGTTGCTCTGGCATGCAGGCGACAGTAGTGCGTCAGCGCGGCCGTCGTCATGATCGAATGGACCGATGAGCGCCCTGACCCAACCGACCTTCGCCGGTCACAGTCCGACCCGCGCCGGCGACCTCTCGATCGAGACGCACGGCATCGCGCCGATCGCCGAAGCCCAGCGGTACGGGTCACCCGCGCGGCTTTTCACGGTCTGGTTCGCCCCGCAGGTCAACATGACCGGCGTTTTCACCGGGGCGCTCGCGATCGTGCTCGGCCTCGGCTTCTGGCTTGGACTGCTGGCGATGGTGATCGGCACGATCCTCGGCTCACTGGTGGTGGGCTACCTGTCGACGTGGGGCCCGCGGACGGGCACCGGTCAGGTGCCGAACTCACGGATGGCGTTCGGGGGCGGCGTCGTCCTGCCTGCCGCGCTCCAGTGGTTGGGATCGATCGCGTGGGACGCGCTGGTCGGACTGTTCGGCGGGGAAGCACTGGCGGCGTTGCTCGGGATCCCGTTCTGGATCGCTGTACTGATCGTGATGGGCGTGCAGGCCGCGGCAGGCTTCTTCGGCTACGAGGTGATCCACCGGATGCAGGCGGTGCTGACCCTCGTGCTGTTCACGACGTTCGTGGTGTTCGCGGTCAAACTCGTTGGGGGACACGAGATCATCACCGCACCAGTGGCGCAGGGCGCCGACCTTGCCGGTGCGTTCGTCCTGGAGGTGACGATCGCGTTCAGCATCGCGGTGTCGTGGGCCAGCTACGCCGCTGACTTCAGCCGCTACCTGCCGGCGGACTCATCGCGGATCCGGGTGTTCGGCTACACGTTCGCCGGAATGGCGTCGGCGTACATGTTCGTTGAGGGCATCGGCATCGCGGCGGCCGATGTGGTATCCGAACACACCGCCGAAGGCGTCCGCTCGGTGATGGGCGGAGGGTTCCTCGGCGGACTGGCCTTGCTTGTTATCGCGCTGGCTTCGATCGGTTCCGGTGTGATGAACGACTACAGCGGCTCGTTGGCGTTGCAGACGATCGGGGTGCGGGTGCGGAGGCCGGTGTCGGCGGTGATCGTTGCGGTGCCCGCGTTCGCGCTGATCTTGTGGCTGCACGCCCCAGGTGACACCTCGACCCGCTTCCAGGATGTGCTGCTGCTGGTGAGCTACTGGATCCCGGCATTCGTCTCGATCGTCGTCATCGATTGGCTGCTGCGCATCCGCGGCCGGGCAAGCATCAATCCGGCTGAGGAGCCGACCGATCGCCGCGACGCGGTGGCCGCGGTCATCGTGTTTGTGCTCGCATACGCCGCGGCGATCCCGTTCATGAACACATCGCTGATCGAGGGCCCGATTGCCAAGGCTTGGCACGGGGCCGACGTGGCCTATTTCGTGAATCTGTTTGTGGCTGCGTTGCTTTACGGCGGTTACAGGCTGCTGTGGGGCCGCTCGACCGCGTCCGTGGATTGACTCGTGGTGTTGATGAAGTCGTCGATCAGGTCGACCACTTCGCTGGGCCGCTCAACGTGGGGGAAGTGGCCGACGCCGGTGAGCACCTCGAGCCGGCTTCCTGGCCGCGCTTCGTGCACGGCGTATCCGTGTTCGACCGGGATGATGCGGTCCTGGTCGCCCCAGATGACCATGGTGGGCAATTCGCCTGCCATGTGCAGTCGATTGAGGGCGCTCACCGCCTGACCGCGGTAGTCGACCACCGATCGCAGTGTCCGCAAGAACGCCTGACGGGTCTCCCCATCGGACAGCGATGAGTAGGCGCTCCACATCTCCGCACCACGCGGTGATCGAATCCCGGCCGCTCCGAACCACGAGCGAAGCTTGTTGCCGGCAGTCAGCACCGGTCGCGGCGCGATGGCAGGAAGGATCAGCTCGGCGCCAGGGGCCGACAGCAGTCGCAGCGTCCAGCCGACGTCAGGGCCCAGGCCTCCGCTGCTGATCAGGATGAGCCGCTGGCAGTAGTCCGGGTGTTGGTAGACGAACTGCATAGCCACGCCGCCACCGAGCGATTGACCGATGATCGTTGCCGTCGAGATCCCGAGTTCGTCGAGCAAGTCGCGCAGCCACACCGCGAATGCGCCGAGTGAGTAGTCGCCGCGGGGCTTGGCCGATTGACCATGCCCCAGCAGGTCGGGCGCGACGACGCGATATTTCCGCGAAAGCTGGGGGATCACCGCGCGCCATGTCTCGGAACTTCCCGCCATTCCGTGGATCAGCAGCAGCGCCTCGGGTCCGTCGCCGACATCCCGGTATGCGACACGGTCACCGTGCAGCTCCGTGTACTTCATCTCACTCATTCGAGTGCCCCCTCCTGAGGTCCAGTCACTGTCTACCCTCAAACCGCGACATGTAAAGCCAGGTCGGTTGGTAGCCGCGCCGTTCGTACAGGCGGATGGCGTCGGTGTTGCCGGGCAGCGCACCCAGAATCAGATCCTTCACGCCTATTGCGTGCAGGTGCTGCTCGAGTCGATTGAGCAGCTCGGAGCCCAATCCGCTGCCACGGTATTCCGGTAGCACACTGAGCGATTCGATCTCGCCGATCCGCGAGCCCGTTTCCCAGGTATCTGGGATCCACGTCTCATCAACGGGCAGAACGTGTGCAAGTCCATAGCCCACGGCAGCCTCGCCGGCGAACGCGAGCAGCAGCAGAGTGTCGGTACTGGCGAGCAGCTCCTCGTACAACACCCGCCGCACCCGCCACGTCTGATCGTCGCTGACGTACGGCGCCAATTGCGGCATGGTCTGGGAGTGCTGGTGATGAACCGCCACCCACAGCGGGCCGACAAGGTCCAGGTCCGCCGCGCCGCCGACGCGTACCCGCACGGTCATCACGC
>JAVRPX010000318.1:0-3404 GCA_032161985.1 Mycobacterium sp. | reverse complement strand
GGGGCCGCGGTCGGCCCGGCTGGCACACCGAATGCGTCGCGATGTGCGAGGCCTATCTCGGTCCCGAGTTCGACATCCACGCAGGCGGCATGGACCTGATCTTCCCGCACCACGAGAACGAGATCGCCCAGGCCGAAGCCGTGGGCGACCCGTTCGCCCGATTCTGGCTGCACAACGGCTGGGTCACCATGGGCGGCGAGAAGATGAGCAAGTCGCTGGGCAACGTGCTCGCGATACCGGCCGTGCTGCAACGCGTTCGGCCCCCCGAGCTGCGCTACTACCTGGGCAGCGCGCACTACCGGTCGATGCTCGAGTTCTCCGAGACCGCGCTGCAGGATGCGGTCAAGGCCTACACCGGTATCGAGGATCTGCTGCACCGGGTGCGTAACCGGGTCGGCGCGGTGGTGCCGGGCGAGTGGACACCGAAGTTCGCGGCGGCCCTCGATGACGATCTGTCGGTGCCGATCGCGCTCGCCGAAGTACACGCCGCGCGGGCCGAAGGTAACCGGGCACTGGACGCGGGCGATCACGAAACTGCACTGGCCCAGGCGATGTCGATCCGGGCGATGACAGGCATCCTCGGTTGCGACCCGCTCGATGAGCGGTGGGAGTCGCACGACGAGACATCGGCCGCGATGGCCGCCGTCGATGTACTCGTGCGGGCCGAGGTGCAGCGCCGCGAGGATGCGAGGGCACGAAGGGACTGGGCGGAGGCCGATGCAATCCGCGACCGACTCAAGGAAGCCGGCATCGAGGTCACCGACACCGGCGACGGCCCGCAGTGGGCGCTGCTGGACGGGTACACGAAGTAGATGCCTGGAAACTCACGGCGCCGGGGAGCGATTCGGAAACCCGGCACGAAGAAGGGGCCGACCGTCGGGTCCGGCGGTGTCCGCCGCCGCGGCCTGGAGGGTAGGGGCGCCACCCCGCCAGCGCATATGCGGCCCAACCATCCCGCGGCCAAGCGGGCGGCGAAGACTCGGCAGCCGCAGCGGCGGCCGGCCCGTAAGACCGATGACACCGAGGTAGTGCTCGGGCGCAACCCCGTGCTGGAGTGCTTGCGGGCCGGGGTGCCCGCAACCGCGCTGTACGTCGCGCTGGGCGCCGAGGCTGACGAGAGACTCACCGAATCCGTAAGACTGGCAGCCGATTCGGGCATCTCGATCCTCGAAGTGCCTCGCCACGATCTGGATCGGATCGCCGCCAACGGGCTGCATCAGGGCATCGCACTGCAGGTGCCGCCGTATCAGTACGCACATCCCGACGACCTGTTGGCGGCTGTAAAGAAAGACAGCACGCCCGCACTGCTGGTGGCGTTGGACAACATCTCCGATCCCCGTAACCTCGGCGCGATCGTGCGCTCAGTCGCCGCGTTCGGCGGTCACGGTGTGTTGATTCCGCAGCGCCGGTCGGCCTCGGTCACCGCGGTGGCATGGCGAACGAGTGCCGGTGCGGCCGCCAGGGTTCCGGTGGCAAGGGCGACGAATCTCACTCGGGCGCTGAAAAATTGGGCCGACGCCGGCCTCCAGGTGATCGGCCTGGACGCCGACGGGGACACCACCGTCGACGAGTTGGAAGGCACCGGCCCGATTGTCTTGGTGGTCGGTTCCGAGGGTAAGGGACTGTCCCGGCTGGTGCGCGAGAACTGCGACGCCGTGGTGTCAATCCCGATGGCGGGGCCGACCGAGTCGTTGAACGCATCGGTGGCAGCCGGCGTGGTACTGGCCGAAATCGCCCGCCAGCGAAGGTATTAACACCTAGCCGCGCCGTGGCCGCGTCAGCGTGAACTTGTCGACCGGTGTTACCTCACCGAAGGGCCCATTGACCGCGAAGTATGTGGCGGCCATCGACGTGTTGCCGCCAGGCTGCCCTGGGTCGACGTCGAACGCGACGAAGCCGCAGGGGTTGTCCCGGTCACGGAACACCGACCACGGTGCGGCCTCCTGGACGTACCGCGGCGTCTTCTGCCCGGTCTTGGGATTGACGTCGCCGACGCCCATCAAGACCTGGCACCGCGGCTCGGGAAAGAACATCTTGTTCGACGGGATCGACGTGCCTCCGCCGCCGATGACCAAGTGCACCGTGCCCTTGCTGGTGTCGATGTGATCCGGTTGAGCGTCGACCGGGTTCGGCGTCAGTGTGTCGGTCGGCAGGATGCCCCTAATCGCGTGGGTGCGTTCGTAGTGATGCTCATGCCCACAGACCACGAGGTCGACGCCGAAGCGGTCGAAGAGCGGCAGCCAGTTCTCCCGGATGCCCAGGTCTGCACCGTTGGTGCGCTCGCCCGTCGAGACCGCGGTCTGGTGCATGCACACCACGACCCAGTCGATTCCGTTGTCGTTGCGGGTCCGTTCGAGTTCCTTTTCAAGCCAGCGCTTTTGGGCATCGCCGGAGTAGCCCCGAACATACGAGTTGCCACCGTCCTGGTAGCACACGTCGTCATTGGCCAGGCTGATCACCCGCACCGACCCAGCGGTGAACGCGTACCACAGGCCTCGCAACTCCGGATCTGAGCCGGAGTCCGGCAGCGCGAAGTAGGCCTGGTAGGCGCCGTAGCCGATCGCGCCGTTGCCCAACTCGTTCTCGTGGTTTCCCGCCGCAGGCATCCACGGCCGGTAGCGCGCGGACCTGGAATTGTTCTCGAACCAGTCCGACCACGTCCTGACGCGGTCGTGGGACAGGTTGGCATAGCACAGGTCGCCGTTGACCAGATTGAACAATGGCGAGGCGCGCTCAACGGCAGTGGTGATGTCGCCCGCTGAGGGCGACCCGCGGTTGTCGCTACCGAACGCGCTAGCGACCATGGCGTCCAGCGTCGGGGTGGACTGGTCGCCGAAGCTGGTGAATCGCAGTTGGGCGCGACCGCGCGGCGCTGTCCGGACGGTGCCGACCTCGGGACTGGCGCCGTCGTGCACCGCGGCGTAGACGTAGTCGGAGTCCGGGGCGAGGCCAGTCAACTTTGTGTGGTGGACCCGGATCTCGGTGCGGGAGGCGGCGTCGCGATAGGTCACCGTCTCGGCGGCGACGGTACGGCCCACACCGTCGTCGGGCGTGCCCACCATGACCCGGGGATTGTTCACCGCGGCCGCGGTGTGCCAGGACACCACCACTTCGGATGCCGCGTCGGCGCCGTACTGCAGATGCAGCCCGCCGACCCGTGGCGCGCCGCTGCGGTCACCGCGCTGCCACAACATCGGACCCGTGCGGTCGGCCGTGACGAGCCCGGCGACGCCTGCCCCCACGCCCGCTCCGACGATCGCCGACGTGCCACCGACGATCAGCGTCCTGCGGCTCACATCCATGGCGTTCAGACGATACTGGTCAACGCTGAGTACTTCGGCTCGATGCCTGCCCCAGGGGTTGCCCGGCGAATCCGCTTGGCGATCCATGGCGCCGCGAACGCC
>JAVRPX010000317.1:0-12490 GCA_032161985.1 Mycobacterium sp. | reverse complement strand
CGGGTCAACTCTTAGCGACATGCTCTGCTGTCGCTGTTGTTGCGATCACACCAGGACCGGCCCCGGTCCTGGTTTCGCAATGTCCGCCGAGAGGTTCGCGCGGGGCCGCGCGGGCTTGAGGAGCGATTCGTGACTGATTCGGTCGTCCGGACCTATGTGCTCGACACCTCCGTGCTGTTGTCCGATCCCTGGGCGGCCACGAGGTTTGCTGAGCATGAAGTCGTGGTCCCGTTGGTGGTCATCAGCGAACTGGAAGCCAAGCGGCATCACCATGAGCTTGGCTGGTTCGCGCGGCAGGCACTGCGGACGTTCGACGATCTGCGGCTTGAACACGGGCGGCTGGATCAGCCGATTCCCGTTGGGACGCAAGGCGGCACGCTGCATGTCGAGCTGAACCACAGCGACCCCACTGTTCTGCCCGCGGGTTTCCGGACTGAGACCAACGACGCGCGGATCCTGACGTGTGCGGCCAACCTCGCCGCCGAGGGCAAGCGAGTCACGTTGGTCAGCAAGGACATTCCGCTGCGGGTGAAAGCAGGCGCGGTCGGCCTGTCCGCCGACGAATACCACGCGCAGGACGTCATCACCTCCGGCTGGACCGGGATGGACGAGATCGAGGTTTCAGCCGACGAGATCGACACCCTCTTCGCCGACGGCGAGATCGACGTCGAGGCCGCCCGTAATCTCCCATGCCACACCGGGATTCGGCTGCTGGGCGGCAGCTCGCACGCCTTGGGCCGGGTCAACGCCGAGAAACGGGTGCAACTGGTTCGCGGCGATCGCGAGGTGTTCGGCTTGCGCGGCCGCTCTGCCGAGCAGCGGGTAGCGCTGGATCTGCTGCTCGACGAGTCGATCGGCATCGTCTCGCTCGGCGGCAAGGCAGGTACCGGCAAGTCGGCACTCGCACTGTGCGCGGGCCTTGAGGCCGTGCTCGAACGGCGCACCCAGCGGAAGGTGGTCGTGTTCCGTCCGCTCTACGCCGTCGGCGGCCAGGAACTCGGCTACCTGCCCGGCAGTGAGAGCGAGAAGATGGGCCCGTGGGCGCAGGCCGTCTTCGACACGCTGGAAGGCCTGGCCAGCCCGGCGGTGCTCGAAGAGGTGCTTTCGCGCGGCATGCTCGAGGTGCTGCCGCTGACCCACATCCGCGGTCGCTCCCTGCACGACTCGTTCGTGATCGTCGATGAGTCCCAGTCGCTCGAACGCAACGTGCTGCTGACCGTGCTGTCCCGGCTGGGTGCCGGATCGCGAGTGGTGCTCACCCACGATGTCGCGCAGCGCGACAACCTGCGGGTGGGACGCCACGACGGCGTAGCCGCGGTGATCGAGAAGCTCAAGGGCCACCCGTTGTTCGCGCACATCACACTTTTGCGCAGCGAGCGCTCGCCGATCGCGGCGCTGGTCACCGAGATGCTCGAGGAGATCAGCCCGGGGGCGCTCCCGTAGTGCCCCGGTAGGCTGCTTGAGTGCCGAAACGACCCGACAGCCAGGGCTGGCGCTACGCCAGAACCGTCCTTGGCGTGCTCGCGGCCGCCGCGGTGCTGATCGTCGGCGGGCTCACCGGCCACATCCGTAAGGCAAGCGCCGAGGACGTCGACTGCTCAAAGGTCAAGTGCGTCGCGTTGACCTTCGACGACGGGCCGAGCCCGTTCACCGACCGGCTGCTGCAGATCCTCAAGGACAACGACGCGAAGTCGACGTTCTTCTTGATCGGCAACAAGGTCGCGGCCAACCCCGCAGGGGCCATGCGCATTGCCGACGCCGGCATGGAGGTGGCCAACCACACGTGGGAACACCCCAACATGACGACCATCCCGCCTGAGGACATCGCGAGTCAGATCTCCAAGGCCAACGACGCTATTCAAGCCGCCACCGGTCAGCGGCCCAAGCTTCTGCGCACCGCAGGCGGGCTGATCAACGACAATGTGCTCGCGGCGGCCAAGCAGCAGGGCATGGCCGACATCAACTGGGACGTCATCCCTTTCGACTGGATGAACGACTCCAACACCGCCGCCACCACCTACATGCTGAAGACCCAGATCAAGCCCGGCTCCGTGGTGTTGTTCCATGACACCTACTCCAGCACCGTCGATGTGGTGTACCAGTTTATCCCGGTGCTCAAGAGAAACGGCTATCACCTGGTGACCGTGAGCCAGCTACTCGGGCCGCGCGAGCCGGGCAGCACCTACGGCAGTCGGGACAACGGCCCGCAGGCCAACGACATCACCGACATCCCGCCTGCTGAGATCCCGACGTTGCCGAACACGCCGTCACCCAAGCCGATGCCTAACCTCCCGATCACCGACATCCCGGATCAGAACTCCGGCGGACCCAACAACGGGGCCTAGCGGCGGGTACCCCGGACCAAGAACCACCCCGCGGCCGCGGCGCCTCCCAATGCCACCACCCGGTCGGCCCGGTCGGCTTTCGGCAGGTCCAGCAGCGAAACCAGACCAAGCATCGCGAAGCCGGTTCTCAGTGCGGGTTGGCTCGTTGCCGTCGTTACCAGCGTCGCTGGGCTACGGGTTGCCGGGTCTAGGGTTACGGGCACCGATCCTCCTTCGAGTGTTTGACGGGCACGGTCGGCTTGACGCTAATTCGCTCAAGAGCGTTGAGAAATAGGGTGTTTCCCTATATCTGACCGATTTAGGCCTTACCCATGTGACGACCGAGTTCGGCGCGCGACTTGATGCCCAGTTTGCGGTAGATCCGGGCCAGGTTCGCCTCGACGGTCTTCGGGCTGATGAACAGCGCGGTTGCGACATCGCGGTTCTTCATGCCCGACGCCGCGAGCTCGGCGACCCGTTGCTCGGACGGTGTGAGCTGCCCGCTGCGGCGCGGAGCGACGTTCGCACGGACGAGTTCGGCTCGGGCACGGTCGGCCCACAGCGGGATGTGCAGCCGCTCGAAGATGTCCAAGGCTTCCTTCAGGCTCGCCGATGCGGACTCCTTTCTGCGTTGCCGCCGCTGTAATTGGCCCAGCAGCAGTAGCGTTCGAGCGCGCACGAACGGCATCGGCAGTTGGTCTTGTTCGACGATCGCGCGTGCCGCGGCCGCGGTCGCGGCGTCGAGGTCACCCCGGTCGGCCAGCAGCATGCTTCTGCCGCGGGCGCCGACGGCCAGCATCCACGCGCGGCCCAGCCGCTGGCCGTTGCGCTCGAGGGCGCCGATAAGGGGCTCCGCGTCGGCGCTTCGGCCCACTTGAATCAGCGCCTCGACGGCGTCCGGCAGAAACGCGGCATTGGGAAGCTCGGTCGGCGTCGACGCTGGATCGAATCTGTCCACCAGCGGCTGCAGGGTTGCGACCGCCGCTTCGTAACGGCCCAGCGACACCTCCAGGAATCCCACTGCGGCAACGACCCGCTCCGCCAGCCGAAACGACCCTGTGCGCCTGCCGATCTCGAGCGCCTCCGCGGCCGCGGCCCTGGCGTCGTCTTCACGGCCTGCGTAGGCGGCCAACTTCGCCCGTAGGCTGAGGGCCAGGAACAGCGGAGTGTCGCCGCCGAGCTGACGAGCGCGCACCATCGCGTCCTCGGCGACCAGGGTGGCTTCGCCGAAGTTGCCCCGCCAGATGCTGCTCAGCACCACGTGCTGGGCGATGAACACCAGCTCGCCTTCCTCACCCTTTTCGATACAGCGACGCCGGATAGCTTCCAAGAGCTCATAGGCTTCGTCGAGGCGGCCGGTCCACTCCCGCAGCAGGGCGCGCTGAGCCGATGGCCGAAATACCAACGCCGTGAAAATGTCGGGGTTCTCCAGCGCCACAGCACGATCAATGTCCGCCTCGTCGAAACCTTCGCCGCACAGGAACCGCAAGGTTGCGCGCATGCCGAGCGCAAGGCTCAACAAGTGTGGTTCGTCGAGGCGCTCGGCTTGGGCGACGGCATCCTCGGCCATTTGCACGCTCGTGCGGGGCTCGTTGGCGTGGAGCAGGGCGTAGGCCAACGTGATCAGTATCTGCACTCGCAATGGACTGTCGGGATCCGCCTCACTCAGCGCGCGCTGCAACAAGCGTGCAGCCTCGAAGAAGCCATCTCCGTACAGTCGCACGACAGCGAGCCGGGTCAACGCCTCTGCGCGCCGGTCGCCGGGCCCCAGTCGCTCGATGGTCTCCTCGAGCACAGCGCGCGCCCGTTCCTGGTCACCCGCGTCGAAATGGTGTAGGGCAGAACGGAGTCGACGATCGGCGGTGTCACCGCCGAGACCGATCGCCAGGTCCATCAGCTCGGCGGCCGCCGCGGGTGCCCCGCGGATGCGCGCGGACTCCGCCGCTGTGTCGAGCGCCTGCAGAGTGACTTGGTCACCGCTGGTCGCGGCCAATGCGAGATGGCGTGCCCGCAATTCGGGCTCGTCGACAATGTCGGCGAGGCGGCGATGCATTATTCGGCGCTGGCCCGGTGCGGCCTCGGTGTACACACCCCTGGCAAGCAGGGGATGGGCGAAGTGGATCCGGTTGCCGTCGATCGCGATGATGCCCTTGCTTTCCGCGCTCTCGAGCAACTCGATCAACAAGTCGTCGTCGCCGATCGTCGCGCTAGACACCAGCTCCACCGTCGGCGAAGCCATGCAGGACGCGGCGAGCAGCGCGTCATGCACGTCGGGATCCATGCCGCCGATCCTTTCCCTCACGACCTCGGTCAGCGTGCGTGGCAGTGAGGTCTCTACGCCAGGGGCGCGTTCATCGATGGCCCGTGCCAATTCGATTGCGTAGAAGGGGTTTCCGCCGGACAACGCATGTATCCGCCCCATCGCCGGACGGGAGAACGGTCGCCGCAGGCGCGCCGATACTGCAGCATGTAGGTCATGAACACCCAACGGACTCAACCGAATGCGGTTCACCGCATCGGGTCGCGGCAATTGTAGCCAGGCGCCGGCGGCGCCGCCGGCATCGGTACGCACACTGCCAAGAATTCCCACCGGCCCGGAGAGCCGCCTCGCAGCGAACGCCACCACGTGCGTGCTCGACGGATCGATCCACTGCATGTCATCGATCGCCACCAGCAGCGGCCCGTCCTCGGCGAGGTACTCGACGACCGACAGAAACGCCGCGGCCACAGCGCGTTGGTCGGTGGCCGAGCCGTTGTCCGTCCGCAGCAGCACCTGGTCCACCGCGGCTCGCTGAGGTTCGGGCAGATCCGCCCACGCGGCTGCGGGCACCCCGTCCAGCAGGTCGGCAAGGGCCGTGTAGGCCAGAACGGATTCGGCCGCTGCGGCGCGCGCCGACAACACCCGGAACCCCTTGTCCCGTGCCAGCTCCTGGGTGGCCAGCCAGAGGGTGGTTTTGCCGATGCCGGGCTCACCCTCGATCAGCAACGCCGACGGCTCGGAAGTCGCTGAAGCCAGGAAACCACCCACCGTCCGCCCCTCCAACGGACGGCTTTCCGCGCCAACCCCCGGCATGCCTAGAACAATTCCAGCTAACGGGACCAAGCTCACCTGTTTCAGCTAAATCGCCGACATGTGGCGGGCTGGCAACATCCGCTGCGGCACGTTTTCGCACTACGTGGTGGTCTTGCCCACTCGCTGTCCGAGTTCGGCCCGCGACTGGATGCCTAGCTTGCGGTAAACCCGCGCGAGGGTGGCTTCGACGGTCTTCGAGCTGATGAAGAGCGTGGCCGCCACATTGCGATTCGTCATCCCCGATGCGGCCAGTTCGGCCACCCGCAGCTCGGCCGGCGTGAGTGCATCCTCTCGCCGTGGCTGTGCCCTCGTACGTCGCCCGGCCAGTTCGGCGCGGGCGCGATTGGCCCATAGCGCTGTACCAAGCTGCTCGAAGACGGCCAGCGCGTCACGCAGGACGGGGGTTGAGTCTGACCGCTCTCGACGCGTGAGCTGACCGAGCAGCAGCTGAGTCCGTGCACGCTCGAACGGCATCGGCAGCCGGTCGTGTTCCGTCAGCGCCCGTTGTGCGCTTTGCACCGCCGCCGCCACATCACCGCGGGCCTCCAGCACCATGGCACGGCAGCGGGCAGCGACGGCCAGCATCCACGGACGGTCCAGCCTGCGTCCGTTGCGCTCGAGAGCCTCGACAAGCGGCTCGGCCTCATCCGCGCGGCCCAACGCGGTCAGCGCCTCCACCGCGTCGGGCACAAAGGACGCCGAGGATATCTCGGTGGAGTTCGGCGCGTGCCGGGACAACAACGGCTGCAGCGTGTCCACCGCGGCGGCGTAATTGCCGAGCGATACCTCCAGCAGCCCCAGCGCAGTCAGCGCCCACTCCTCGTGCCACGCGGTGCCACTTCGCTTGGAGGCGTCGATCGCGTCTGCGACAGCCAGCCGCGCATCGTTTTCAGCGCCCTCGTAGACGGCGAGCCATGCCCGTAGCACGAGACCCAACATGGTCGGGAATTCGGCGCCGAGCTGTCGCGCCATTTCCGTCACGTCGTCGGCCAGTCGCTTGGCTGCGACGAGATCTGCCCGCCAGATCCGGTTCACCACAACGTAGAAGTCGACGAAGATCAGTTCGCCTTCCTCGCCCTTGTCGGCGCAGCGTTGCTGGATAGCGCGAAATTGGTCGTACGACGTGTCGAGGTCACCAGTACAGGCCAGCATCAGTGCATGTTCGACGCTGGGCCGAAGCATGATGGGGGTGAACGAGTCGTGGTCCTCCAGCTCGAGCGCTCGTCGCAGGCTGTGTTCGTCAATGCCGCCACCGACGAAGAATTGCATTGTCGCCCGCGCTCCGAGGGCCTCGCTGAGCGGCCCGGGGTGACCGAGTCGTTCGGCGAGCGACACGGCCTCTTCTGCACGGCGCCACGCGGGACCCGGTTCGCCCGTCATATACAGCGCGTACGCCAAAGTGGTCGCGATGCGAACCTGGAGGGGGCCATTCGGGGTGTCCTCGTCCAGTGCCCGCTGCAGCAACTCGGACGCCTCGAGGTATCCGTCATCGATGAATCGCACGACGGCCAACGCATAGAGGGCCTGTGCGCGGACTTGTCCGGGCTGCAGCCCCGCAATCGCGCGTTCCAGCAGCTTCCGAGCTCGCGCCGGGTCGCCGGCGTCGAAATAGTGTCCCGCCAACCGAATTCGACGTTCCACGGCATCCCCGCCGAGTCCGATGGCCAGCTCGAGCAGCTCGGCCGCGGCGGCCGGTGCGCCGCGGGCGTGCGCGGAAGCCGCCGCGTCGTCAAGCGCTACAAGAGCCTCGGGGTCGTCGCCGGTCGAGGCGAGCGCTAGGTGTCGAGCTCGCAGCTCCATCTCGTCGACGACGTCGGCGAGGCGACGGTGCGTCAGCCTGCGCTGCGTGGGTGAGGCGTCGGTGTACACACCGCTGGCCAGCAGGGGATGGGCGAACCGGATCCGGTTGCCCTCGATAAAGATGATGCCGTGACGCTCGGCGGCCTCGAGGAGCTCGATCAGCTGGTCATGGTCGATGTCGGTGGCCTCACCGACGAGCTCGACCGTCGGTGAGGCCAGGCACGCGGCGGCAAGCAATACGTCATGCTCCGCGGGATCCAGGCTGCCGATCCTGGCCCGAACCAACTCAGCCAACGTGGCGGGCAGTATCTCACCGGCGCTCTCAAGAAGCGCGCGACCCAATTCGATGGCATAGAAGGGATTTCCGGCTGAGACCTGGTGGATTCGGGCTATTGCTGCACGCGGTATCGAGCGATCCAGCACATCGGTCAGAATGGTGTGCAGCGCACGAGAAGGCAACGGACGCACCGCGATTCGGCGGATAGCATCGGGGCGGGGTAATTGCAGCCACGATGTGCTGTCACCGCTGTCGGGCTCGGTGCGGACAGTGGCCAGCAGACCCACCGCGCCGGACAGGCGCCGGGCAGCGAAGCCGACCACGTGCGCGGTCGACGGATCGAGCCATTGCATGTCATCGATCGCCAACAGCACCGGGCCGTTGTCGGCGAGCCGATCGACGACCGACAGGAATGCGGCTGCAACCGCACGCTGGTCGGTGACGGCGTCGACCGCGTGCTCCCGCCGCAGCACCCGATCCACTGCGATCCGCTGAGGATCAGGCAAGTCGGCCCAGGTGTCCGGATCCAGCCCAGTCAGCAGGTCGGCAAGTGGCGCGTACGCCAGCACGGATTGCGCATTCGCAGCGCGTGCCGGCAGCACCCGGAATCCTCGATCGCGCGCCCGTTGCAGGCCCGCAAGCCAGACGGTGGTCTTGCCGATCCCGGCTTCCCCATCGACCAACAGGGCGGACGGCGCGCTGGACGCGGAATCCAGGAACTCGCTCAGCGCCTCCTCTTCGAAGGGGCGGCTCGCCAAACCCGGAGTCACCTGAGAAGACTCCCTACGCGTCGCCATCCTTGACGTTGGCCATCGCCAGCACGTCGAGGCGCTTGTCGAGTTCCTCGAGCGACAATTTGTCGCCGGTCAGACCACGGTCGATGACCGTCTGCCGGATCGTCTTCTTCTCCTTGAGCGCCTGCTTGGCCACCGCGGCGGCTTCCTCGTAGCCGATCGCCGAATTCAGCGGCGTGACGATCGACGGCGAGGACTCGGCAAGCTCGCGCAGGCGGCCCTCGTTGGCGATGAGGCCGTCGATGCAGCGCTCGGAGAACAGCTTCGAGGCGTTGGTGAGCAGCTTGAAGGACTCCAGCAGGTTGCGGGCCATCATCGGGATGTACACGTTGAGTTCGAACGCGCCTGCTGCGCCACCCCAAGCGATTGCGGCGTCATTGCCGACGACCTGCGCCGCGACCTGTGTGAGGGCCTCGGGGATCACGGGGTTGACCTTGCCCGGCATGATCGAGCTGCCCGGCTGCAGGTCAGGCAGTTGGAGCTCGCCAAGGCCGGTCAGCGGCCCGGAACCCATCCAGCGGATGTCGTTGGCGATCTTGGTCAGCGATACCGCGATGGTGCGCAGCGAGCCTGACGCCTCCACCAGTCCGTCGCGGGCCGCCTGCGCCTCGAAAGAGTTGACCGCCGTGCGCAATTCGGCCAGGCCGGTCTGATTCACCAGCACGTCGACGACCTTGGCGCCGAACCCGTCCGGTGCGTTGAGGCCAGTGCCGACGGCGGTGCCACCGATGGCGAGTTCGCCCAGCCGGGGCAGTGTCGCCTTTACCCGCTCGATGCCTGCCTCGATCTGACGGGCATAGCCGCCGAACTCCTGGCCGAGCGTCACAGGCACGGCATCCATCAAGTGCGTGCGGCCGGACTTGACCACGGTGCGCCATTGCCGCGCCTTGCCCGCAAGCGACTCGTGCAGAACCTCGAGCGCCGGAATCAGGTGCCGCACAGCGGCTTCCGTGGCCGCGATGTGCGTGGCAGTTGGGAAGGTGTCGTTGGACGACTGCGACATGTTGACGTCGTCGTTGGGGTGCACAGTAACGCCGTTCTGCCCGGCGATGCTGGCGATCACCTCATTGGTGTTCATGTTCGAGCTGGTGCCCGAACCGGTTTGGAACACGTCGATGGGGAATTGGTCGTCGTGCAGACCGTCGGCGATCTCACCGGCGGCCGCGATGATGGCGTCGGCCTTCTCCGGCGCAAGCAGGCCGAGATCCTTGTTCACCTGTGCGCACGCGCCCTTCAGCAGGCCAAGTGCACGGATCTGGGTGCGCTCCAGCCCCCGGCCGGAGATCGGGAAGTTCTCCACCGCCCGCTGCGTCTGTGCGCGCCACAGCGCGTCGATCGGCACCCGGACCTCGCCCATGGTGTCGTGCTCGATGCGGTACTCGACGTCTCCCGGCGTGACTGAGTCGACGCTCATGTGTTGTTCCCTCGCGTTTGTCGGTGAATTACGGCAGTGGCTGGAAGGCGGTGCTGTCGCCTGTGAAATCGATCGCGGAGTATTCGTTGAGCTTGGAGAGCCGGTGGTACGCCTCGATCATCCGGACCGTGCCCGACTTGCTACGCATGACGATCGACTGGGTGGTGCAGCCGCCGCCGTAGTACTGCACGCCCTTGAGCAGGTCGCCGTCGGTGACGCCGGTGGCGCAGAAGAAGACGTTCTCCCCGGACACCAGGTCCTCGGTGGACAGGATCTGGTCGAGGTCGTAGCCGGCGTCGATAGCCTTCTGGCGCTCGTCGTCATCCTTCGGCGCCAGCTGCCCCTGGATCGCGCCGCCCATGCAGCGAATCGCGGCCGCCGTGATGATGCCCTCGGGTGTGCCGCCGATACCGGCGAGCAGGTCGGTGCCCGAGTTCGGCCTGCACGCCGAAATCGCGCCCGCCACATCGCCGTCGGTGATCAGCCGGATCCGCGCACCGGCCTCACGGACCTCGGACATCAGCTTCTCGTGCCGCGGCCGGTCGAGGATGCACACCGTCATGTCGGACACCGACAGGTGCTTTGCCTTGGCGACCGCGCGGATGTTCTCACCGATCGGCGCGGTGATGTCGATTGCGTCGATGGCCTCGGGCCCGACGGCGATCTTGTTCATGTAGAACACCGCAGACGGGTCGAACATGGCGCCCCGCTCAGCGACGGCCAGCACCGAGATCGCGTTCGGCAGGCCCTTGCTCATCAGCGTGGTGCCGTCGATCGGGTCGACCGCGAAATCGCATTCCGGCCCGTCGCCGTTGCCGACCTCCTCGCCGTTGTAGAGCATCGGCGCGTTGTCCTTCTCACCCTCGCCGATCACCACGACGCCGCGCATCGACACCGTGTTGACAAGCTCACGCATCGCGTCGACCGCCGCGCCGTCGCCGCCCTCCTTGTCGCCACGGCCCACCCAGCGGCCTGCCGCCATCGCGCCTGCTTCGGTGACACGCACGAGTTCGAGGGCCAGGTTGCGATCGGGTGCTTCACCACGCGAGGGGCTCATGTCGCGATTCTCCCATTACCCTGTCGCCGATCGGGACCTGGGATACTGGCGGTCGTGACCACACAGCCGCAGCCGGCCCCCAAGCCCGCAAAGCCGCGGTTGTTGCAGGACGGCCGGGACATGTTCTGGTCGATCGCGCCCTTGGTTTTGGCCTGCATCGTGCTGGCGGGAGTGCTCGGAATGTGCTCGTTCGCGCCGAACGGGCCAGGCAAGGGGCCGACGCCGTCCTACGACGCTCCCGCCGCGCTGCAGGCCGACGCCAACGACCTCAAGATCCCCATCCGGGGACCGCGGCTGCCCGACGGCTGGCAGGCCAACTCCGGCAGTCGCAAGGGCATCGAAGGCGGCCGCACCGATCCGTCGTCGGGCCAGCAGGTACGCGCCGTCAGTTCCACCGTCGGCTATCTGACGCCCACCGGGATGTATCTGGGCCTGACGCAGAGCAACGCCGATGAAGACAAGCTGGCGGCCTCCATCAACACCGACCTCTATCCGACGGGGGCCCAGGACGTGGACGGCGTGAAATGGGTGGTCTATGAAGGCGGCGAACGGGACGGCAAGCCAGCGGAACCGGTGTGGACCACTCGGCTGACCGGTCCAACGGGGCCAGCACAGATTGCGTTGACCGGCGCCGCCGGTACGGATGAGTACCGTATGCTGGCCAAGGCGACGCAGATCCAGTCGCCGCTACCCGCCAAATAGAAGACGGAGACGGCATGACCGCGCCGGAAGCAGACCTGACCGGATGGACCGTCTCGCCGTTTTCGGCAGACGGGTACACCTACGACGTCTACCGCAAGGGCGAGGGTCCCGGCGTGGTGCTCATCCCCGAAATGCCGGGTCTGCACCCGGGCGTCCTGGCCCTCGGTAACCACTTGGTGGACAACGGATTCACCGTTGCTTGTCCGTCCCTGTACGGCACGCCGGGCGCACCGGGCGTCAGGCCGGGTGCGGTGCCGGTGATGCTGCGTGGTTGTGTGGCAAAGGAATTCGCGGCGTTCGCGACGAATGCCGACCGGCCGATCGCCCATTATCTGCGCGCGCTGGCCCGCGATCTCAACGAGAAGACGCCGGGTAAGGGTGTCGGGGTCATCGGCGAGTGTTGGAGCGGCGGCTTCGCCCTCGCGGCCGCGGTGGACGACAGCGTGCTGGCGCCGGTGCTGAGCCAGCCGTCGCTGCCGATTGGGTTGACCGCGAAGCAGAAACGCGATCCCGGCCTGTCCGAAGCCGAGTTGAAGATCGTTGAACGGCGCGCCGCCGACGAAGGACTGTGCGCGCTGGGCCTGCGGTTCAGCGAAGACCTGCTGGTGCCGAGCGCACGCTTCAAGACGCTGAAGGACCGTCTCGGCGACGCGTTCGAGGTGATCGAGATCAGCTCGAAGAAGGGCAACGAGCACGGCTTCGGCAAGATGGCGCACTCGGTGCTGACCTTGGAGGTCCGTGAGGTGGAAGGCCACCCCGCCTACGAGGCGCGCAAGCGTGTCGTCGAATTCCTCAAGGAGAGGCTGGTTTAGTCGGCTCTGCCGCCGGCTTGTTCTTGGCTTTACGACGGGCGAACCAGCTGCGAAGCCTGTGCGGTCTTGGCTCTGCCGGGTCGTCCTCGGGCACTTCCATCGGTACGCCTTTGTACACCGCCAGGTAGACGCTGATGGTGGTGACGATGACGATCATCAGCACCGGGCCGATCACAATGCCCCATGCACCGAACATGGCGATGCCTGCGAACACGGCGAGCAGCATCAGCGCCGAGT
>JAVRPX010000316.1:0-3820 GCA_032161985.1 Mycobacterium sp. | reverse complement strand
ACGCAGCCCACGACTGCGATAGCGAACGTCAACCCGATGGCGGAACTCGAACTCGCCAGGGGCGACCTCATCGCGGCCAGGCGCTGGGCCGACGCCGATGTGTCGGTGATGATGGGATGGCATCTTGCGAAGGCCTTGGTGGTGCGTGCTCGGGTCGCGTTCGCGCAGGGCGAGTTCGAGCAGGCAGAGGGCGATCTACATCGGGCACTTGCAGTCGCCGCCGACTACGGGGCCTATCAAGTCCTGCCCGATGCCTTCGAGGTTCTCGGCCAAGTGACTGACGAGGCTGACGAGCACCGCGACGCCGCGCGGTTCTTCGGTGTTGCCGACACACTGCGGCGGCAGATGGGCTCGGTACGGTACCGGGTCTATGACGCGACTTACCTGGCTTCGCTCGCGCGTGTACGTGAAAGGCTGGGCGAGAACGAATTCCAGTCCGCGTGGGAGGCGGGAGCTGCCCTTTCTACTGACGAGGCGATCGCATACGCCCAACGTGGTCGCGGCGAACGTAAGCGGCCGTCGAGTGGCTGGGAGTCGTTGACGCCGACCGAAATGGACGTCGTGCGACTGGTCAAAGAGGGTCTGGGCAATAAGGACATCGCCGCTCGACTTTTCATATCGCATCGCACGGTTCAGACCCACCTGACGCATGTGTATACGAAATTGGAGCTGACATCGCGGGTGGCGCTCGCGCAGGAAGCGGCCCGACACGCCTGATCTACGCGATTTCGAGGCCGCTCGCCGCGTGGACATGCATCGCTATGCCGGTTGTCTCCTTCACCGCGCGTCAAGGTGTTCCCACCGACAATGGGTGATCTATCGGCGGTGGAGCCGAGATGGGGGCGGTCAGATTGCATGAGTTTGCCTGAGTGGGTCGATCCCGGCATCCTCCCGCCTGGCCGTCATAACGCCACGTTGGAGGAACTCCACGAACGTTGTGTTGCAGGCGCAGCGAACAGTCAGAGGCGCCAAGCGCTGTTCGATGTGCTGCTGACGTATCTGGATATCTGTCGAAAGTTGTCGGAGCAGCCGCCTATTGGATTGACGGCGGCTTCGTGACGAACAAGCCTGATGCGCCGTTCGATATCGACGTCGCGATCCTTCCCGGCGATTGGGATGCGCTAGAGAGCAACGAGAGCGTTCGTGACGAACTCCGGATCTGGGGCCTCCTGACTCTTCAGGACTTGATTGTCGGCGCTCCGACATACGTTGGCCTCAAACGGCTCCAGCCGTTCGGAGGCGAACTGGACAGCTTTCTGTGTTATCCCGGGCATGAGGCGATCTGGCACGGCACGTGGTCGGCGCTGAAGTGGGACAATGTGCTGGTCCCTGGGGTTATCAAGGGATATGTGGAGGTCACGGCATGAGCGGTTTTGCGGATGCTCGTCGTGACATTACGGGCAACTCCTGGCTTGACGATGTAGCACGGGCCTCGTTGGCAGCGGCTGAAGCGAAGTTCGAGGGGGTGACGGCCCCCTTCCTGGCCGTCGACGTCGACGCCGATCTCGACGCCCTTGCGCTGTCCACTATTGCTAAGTCGGTGCAATTCGCTGTTGCCCGCGTTGGAAACCACCTTGCGAACCCCACGGCTGAGGCGAACCGGGTTCACGCTCCAGACTTGGAGCGGGTTCGGCTGTTTGTTCGGCGAAACCTCTCTCGAAGAATTGAGTTCGCATTCGAGGACCCTAATCGGCCGGAACTTGTGATGTTTGGCGAGCATCCTGGCGATCTATTCGCTGAACGCGCCGCTGTTGAACTGGCCGAGTTGCTCCCAGAGACGGCGACTGACCTGGACTCGATGAGGGGCGATTCCGGCGCGAGATCGAGCCAGCCTCAACGCAATTAAAGATCTGGTCGATGCGCGTCGACCAGCGATCGCACTTCTGTCCTTACCCTCGACCAGGCCAGAGAGCTGTCCGACACATTGGTGGCTGGCAACTTAGACCGTGAACGGGTGGAGGTTGCGGGTCGTCTTGATGGGCTGCGAACGCGGCGCCGGGTCTTCTTCTTCGAGGGGCCAAACATTGAATATGAGGGCGGATTCGAGCAAGACCTCGCGGATACCGTGAAGGCATTTATTGATAAGCCGGCGGTGGCGATATTGGAGAGGGTTCGGCATCGTCGAGTAACTGGCATCGCGGGACGTTGGTCCTACCGGCTGCTCCATCTGCGGCGGCCTGGCGAACCAGCGCCCGACCTTGAGCCACTTCCGCTGGACTAGAGAATAATTGGCCTACTTGTCAGTCCCGTTGCGGTTCGAGATCCGCACTGTTGCTGGCCCATCAAGCGTCGTGCAGTGCGTGTTGAGCGGCGGCCCGTACACCTAACAGCCCTGTCTTACAGCGTTTTTGCAGCAATCGCAGAGGTGCATTGCGGTTTGGTTCCACCTGGGCCGGGTATCCGATCCGTCACGCAACACCCAAGACTGAGGAGATCCCATGCTGCACGGGTTGATATTGGCGGCACAAGACAATCCTGAGGCGGCCGGGTTCATTCTGAAAGGGATCAAAGGAATATTCGTCGCAATCGGGAGCATCATCGGCGCAGTCGTGTGCGCCGTCATCGCCGGGATAAAGGGGCGCAACCCGTTCGGCTGGGGGATACTCGGCTTGTTCTTCAGCATCTTGACGCTGATCGTCATCGTGATCATCCCCAGCAAGAAGAAATAGCCTAGGGGGATTTAAGGCGTGAGCACTTGGCCGGGCCGAGGGTGTGGCCGAACGCTGGGGCAGCGGGCTGGTGGATGGGTATCCACTGCCCGCTGACAGCAGCGATCCACTTGAAGTAGTGCAGCACGAACCCGACGAGAAGCAACAGCGAAAACAGCTGGCCCATTGTCTGCCGCCTGTCCGGTATCAGGTGACGTTCGAGATCTGCACTGCCGCTGGCCCGTCGAGCGTTCTGCAGTGTGTTTCAGCGGGGGCCCATACACGGTCTGGTCGCACCACCGGCAGGTCCAGGTTGTGTGTCCGCCGCCGTGACCGAGGCACGCCTGATAACCCACGAGCGCCCGGCCGGGGCCGAGCGCGTGGCCGTTCGGGCAGCGTGTCGGTGGGTGGGTGATCCACTTCCCGGTCGTGGTCTGCACAAGCTCGCCCAGCACGCTCGAATTCTATGACCGGCGTTCGCCGTCCGGCACGCAATGGCGGATCGATGCTCTAAGGAACAGAGGCACACTGTTGGGGCGTATTCGGCCGAGCCCACGCTGCCGCTGGCCGCTGACTGCTGCTGACAGGTAAGGCACAGATTCCGGCTGGCCGGGGGCATTGACGGGTGTCAGCGCCGATGACGTGGCTTCGTGGGGGCGCAATCCTTGAAGTACAGATATTGCGAAGTCATCGAAGGAGTACCACCCGTGGGAATCAAAGTGAATTACATCGCACCGTTGTTGGCGGCGGGTGCTGCCGCGGTGGCGATCGCCGCTGCACCGATCGCCGCGGCCGTTCCGGCTCCGGCTGCGGCTCACGGGGCCTGCGACGGCGGAGTCTCGGGCAGCATTTGTGGTACTCCCGGCGACGTCGGGAGCAACGATTCCCTTCCCCCGGTTAGTTACGATCCCTACGGAGGCGAGGGCTTTCTGCTCGGGGGCTACGGCGGCGGCTTTCACGGCGGTGGGGGCGGTGGCTTTCACGGCGGTGGGTCTCACGGCGGTGGGGGCGGCGGACACCGGTAACGGGTCAATGGCCGGGCGCTGAAGGCTGCGTTAGCTGACACCGCTGCGCTGTTTTGTCGGTGAAGAATCGCCTACCCAAAATCGCGCGGGGTCGAACACGGTCGACGCGATTGGACGATGCCTATCCCTATGCGCGGGGGCGTGGAC
>JAVRPX010000315.1:0-2511 GCA_032161985.1 Mycobacterium sp. | reverse complement strand
GCTGCTTGCGGCGTTGTCGTACGACCTGATCGTGTTGGAGACAGTCGGCGTCGGACAATCGGAGATCGAGATCGCCGCGATCGCGGACCCGACCGTGGTGATCTTCAATCCCGGTGCGGGCGACGCTATTCAGGCGGCCAAGGCGGGACTACTCGAAGTTGCCGACATCGTCGTCGTCAACAAGGCCGATAGGGACGGAGCCGATCAGACGGTCCGTGACCTGCGCGCCGAGACGAAGGCGCCGATCCTGAAACTCGTTGCCGCCCAAGGCGAAGGCATACGGGAGTTGGTTGAGGCGATCGACGAATTTCACCGCTCCGATACACCTGAGCGACGCGCCGCGCGTGCCCGTGCACAGATCCTGTCGCTGGCGCAGACCCAGCTGCGCAACCATCCCGAAGTCAATCGCCTCGCCGAGGCGGTCGCGGAGGGGCGATGCGATCCCTACACCGCCGCCGAGCAGCTCTTCGCCATTCCCGTAGTAGCGTCGCAAACCGGAAAGGTCAACGATGCCAACAAGTGAAGTTCTCGCGATCATCGGTGTCGGCGGCATGGGCGTTGCCGTGGCCCGGCGGATGGGCGCGGGACGTGTCGTCGTTCTCGGCGATGTGAACACCACGCAAGTCGACAGCGTTGCCAGACAGTTGACCGATGACGGTCATAACGTCGTGACGGGCCACGTCGATGTCACATCGCAGGAGTCGGTGAACGAGTTCGCGGGCTTGGCCGGCTCGTGCGGTCGCGTGTCCTCGGTTGTTCACACCGCGGGTCTCTCGCCCCAACAGGCCTCAGCGGAAGTCGTACTCGCCGTGGATCTCCTTGGCGTCGCGTTGACTCTGGAAGTGTTCGAAGACGTGGTAGCTCCTGGCGGAGCCGGCGTCGTGATTGCGAGCATGGCGGGTCACTTCCAGCCGCCGATACCGCCAGATGTCGAGCGCCAGCTCGCAACCGTACCCGCCGTCGAGCTGCTGAGCTTGCCCGCATGCGGACCGGCGGCAATCACCAGTAGTGAAGCCGCATATCCATTCGCCAAGCGTGCCAACCAACTTCGGGTGGCGGCCGCCGCGTCGCAGTGGGGTCGTCGGGGCGCCCGAATCAATTCCATCAGCCCTGGTGTCATCGCGACGGCGATGGGTCGACGTGAACTCGCCGGATCGTCCGGCGACACCATGCGGGCCATGGTCAGCGGCTCTGGCGTCCGACGAATCGGCACGCCGGACGACATCGCCGCCGCCGCCGAATTCCTGCTCAGTTCCGCGGCAGGATTTATCACGGGGGTAGATCTGCTGGTCGACGGTGGCGTGGTCGCGGCCGTCCGAACCGGAACGCTTGACCTAGCGACCTCTGCGGGCTGACGCGGGCAGATTGAGCATCCGGCGTGTCATTTCCTTCAACTGCGCGCACAGGGTCTCGCCGTCGACGTCGCCGAGCAGCGGATGCATGACGGCGACGCTGATCGCGCTCGACAGCATCGCTGCGTGTAGACGCGCCTCAACCCCGGCCTCCGTGCCCAGCAGGGCCGCATAGAGGCGTTCGATGAACTGCTGAAACGGCTCGTACTCGGCCTGCAGACGAATGATGACAGGGTCGAACATCGGAACGCTGAATGCGCCGCGGCGATCGATGGCTTGCTCGATCATCCGGTCGAGGAGAACCTCTCGCGCCCGCACGGGGTGCCCCTCTGCTTCGGCCGCCTCGAGCGCATCCTCGAGCCTGCTCATCTCCCGTTCGGTAATGGCGATGACGATCTCTTCCTTCGTCTTGAACTGGCGGTACACGGCCGCCTTCGTCACGCCCATCTCGTCGGCGATCATCTGTAGGGACGTCCCACTCACGCCTCGCTCGGAGATCAGTTTCAACGCCGCGTCCAACACGCGGGTTTGAGCGGCGGTGCGCGTGATCGCGCTGAAGATGCGGTCCTCATGGGTGGACGTCACAGCGACGAGGGTAGCGGAGGATTGACCGCTTGGTTGCCGATCGGCTACCGTCCAAGTTGCCGATCGGCAACCGACGTTACGCATGGAGAAGGTTCGAAACGATGAGACGCACTGACGGTGAGTTGATCCTTTTCTGGACGCTGCCCGTGGTGGCGATCATTTGGGTGTCCGCGTTCTTCCTGTTTCCCGGCTTCCTCCATCCAATGTCGCCGACGATGTCCGCGGATGAAGTCGCGGCCTTCTATCGCGATGACACCGCGCGGATTCGCTACAGCATGATCTTGTTCAACTGGTTCGGCGTGGGTCTGATCCCCGTCGTGATTCTTTTGGCGATGCAGATTCGCAGGATGGCTCACCGCACGCCGATCCTGTCCTACAGCCTGATCGCCTGTGCAGGCGGCCCGCCAACGCTCTTCCTCATCGCGAACATGTTCTGGCTGCTCGGCGCCTTCCGCCCGGACCGCGCCCCCGAGCTGACCCAGTTGCTCAACGATCTCGCGTGGCTGACCTTCACCGTTCTGGTTCCCTACTTGATCGCGCAGTGCCTGCTGCTGGCGCTGGCGATCTACTGGGA
>JAVRPX010000314.1:0-5565 GCA_032161985.1 Mycobacterium sp. | reverse complement strand
TTCCTCGACGGTGCTGGCCTCGACTACGACCAGATAATGCAGCGCCTGCTTCCAGAGTTGCGCTCCGGCTATCAGCAGCGACGAGATCCGGCGAACGGTACGCTGCTCACCCTCGCGGTAGGTGGATGGGAAATACTCAAGAAGCAAGACGCGAACCCTAACGTGCCCAAGAAGACCCGCCAGATATTGAAGACTATCGTCATAGATTCGTCGGGCGTACACCAGACGAACTATGTCAAAAAAGCCGCTCGCACAAATGTTTTCGGTTACCAATACTCTGCGATCGGTTGGTTGGATGCGGAGTTCGAGCGCCAGTTCAACGCGCTAGGAACGATCCCGTACACAGGCGCGGAAGCGTCGGTCAGCGAATTTATTCGACTCATAGAGGACACGGGTAGACGGCCGGTGCCTGTCGGGGAGAGCGCAATGAGCGTGATACTGGAACCGCGAATCGGGTTGGCAACCATCGCTTTCCACGGACCTGACACAGCTCAGTTGTCGAGACTTGCCGACAAGAGCAGTAAGGGTGAATTCACCGACGCGCCCAACCTCGTCACGCCATACATTCTCATCGGCGGCGGTCCTGTCATCGAACCCACCACTATGCTTGGCAACATGGAGTTCTTCGGTGGTGCTGGCTACCGAGCACGAGTCACTGCGTGGAATTCGCCCACAACCGTTCCTATGAGTTACGCGGTCCCTCAACACAGGGAGCCGCCGCCTCGTCGCTGAGCGCTTAAGCGCGTGTCGTTTAGCACGGCCGTCGTGCCGCTCAGATCGACGCTCAGACACGAAAGCCGGTGCCCGCGTGTCATCCGGGGTAGGCGGGCACGCTCACAGCGCCTCGGCTAGATCGCGTCCGCGTCCCACGGCTCATCACCGATGGGCAGTGCCAGCGCGATACCCGTAGAAGTCGTACACACCGGACCCGAAGTAATAGAGCGGCACCGCCGCGCAAACGAGTATGACCAACAGCTTCCATTTCCCGGGCCGCCGCCGTTCGGGAGGTGACTCGGCCTGCTGACTTTCCAGCTCGGAATGCGCTTCTCGGCGTCGTCCTCGTCCATCAGCAAATGCTCCCGCTCCGAAACTGCGCCTGGCTCAGGTTCGTCTAATCGCGAGCCACGGGGTTCGAGCCGCCGGCGTCGGCGGCGGACAGCGCGCCGATCGCTGACCAATCCAGCCTGGCGCCGCCGTTGGCGAGCAACGTCAGGAAGCGATCTCGCAACAGGCTGGCGATCGGCAGCGGCGTCTGCAACGCCTCGCCCGCCGCGAGCACGAGCCGGACGTCCTTGGCGCCGAGTTCGGCGGCGAAACCGGCAGGCTCGAACTCCTCGCGCGCGATGAGGCCGCCGTACGTCTTGTACACCGGCGCGCCGAACAGCGTCGACGTCAGGATCTCGAGGTATTCGTTCTTGTCGACGCCGGCCTTGGCGACCAATGCCATCGCCTCCCCGAGCGATTCGATCACCGAGGCGATAAGAAAGTTGCCGCTGAGCTTCACCAGATTGGCTGCTTTCGGTTCATCCGACACAACGAATGTCCGCTGCCCCATTGCGTCGAACACCGGCGAGATCGCTTGCAGCGTCGCGGCAGCGCCGGCCGCGACCACGAAAAGCTTTGCCGCCGCGGCCGCTTCGGGTCGGCCGAACACCGGCGCCGCAACGAACTGTTGGCCTGCCTCGGCGTGCGCGGCCGTCAGTCGCTCCGACAGCGCGACGCTGATCGTGCTCGACGACACATGAGTGGCGCCCGGCCGCAGCGAGGCGATTATGCCGTCGTCGCCGAACGCGACGCCCTCGACGGCGTCGTCGTTGGCCAGCATCGTGATGACGATGTCGCCCTCGCACGCCTCCGCGACCGATTTGGCCGGCTTCGCCCCCTGCTCCACGAGCGCTGCGACCTTGTCCTTCGACCGGTTGTACGCCGTCACCTCGTGACCAGACTTCAGCAGGTTCGCCGCCATCCCTGCGCCCATGTTTCCCAGCCCGATGAATCCAATCTTCATGCCCTCCACGATGCCCCCTCTTCCTGTCAGCCGTGGGGGATGCGGTTAAGTAGGCGTCGCGACGTTCGCCCTAGGGGCCGGTCATTTCCGCAGCACGGTGCACGGCGTTGACGATGCCCTGATAACCGGTGCAGCGGCAGAAGTTCCCCGACAGGCCTTCGCGGATCTCCTCGTCAGTGGGGTTCGGGTTGTCACGCAGCAGGGCGGTGATCGACGTGACGAAACCGGGTGTACAGAAACCGCATTGCAGCCCGTGGCACTCCTTCAGGGCCGACTGCACCGGTGACAGCTCACCGTCGGGCGACGCGATGCCCTCGACCGTCGTCACCTCCGTGCCGTCCGCCTGAACCGCGAAGATGAGGCACGAGCGTACCGCCTGCCCGTCGAGGAGCACCGTGCACGCCCCGCACGCGCCGTGCTCGCAGCCGAGATGAGTGCCTGTGAGGCCGCACTTCTCGCGCAGGTAGTCAGCGAGCGTCAGCCGTGGCTCCACGATCGCCTCGGTCGGCTGTCCGTTGACGGACACCTGCACCGGCCAGTCACGCATTGCTTGCCTCCGCGGTCGCAGATTCCCAGGCGCGGGCCACCATGGTGGCGCCGACCTTGGCCCGATAGGCGCCAGACCCCTGCAGGTCAGCCGGGATCTCTTCGAGCGAGCCGATGGCCAGTTGGCCGACCTCGTCTGCGGTGATGTCGCCGAATGGGCGGCCGAGGACGGCCTGCTCGGCGGGGGAGCCGCGCAATGGCGTCGACCCCAGCCCTAGAAGTCCTATGCCGCAGCGGCTCACGCGCGCTTCGTCATCCAGCTCGACCGCAACGGCGGCACCGGCGATTGCGAAATCCCCGTGCCTGCGCGCGAACTCTTCGACCGCGAAGCCCGACCGGGCGCCCCACACCGGGAACCGCACGGCGGTGAGGATTTCGTCGGATTCCATGGAGTTCTCCCACAGGCCGGTGAAGAACTCGTTCGCGGGGATGTCTCGGGCGCCGCGGGGGGACATCGTTTCCATTTGCGCGTCGAGTGCGAGTGCCACCGCGGCATACTCCGCCGCGGGATCGGCGTGGGCGATCGCGCCTCCCAGCGTGCCGCGGGTTCGGATCTGAAAGTGGCCGATGTAGGGGGTGGCCAGGGTCAACAGCGGCACCGAGTCGGCCACCTCGTCGTCCATCCCGACGAATGCGTGCGGAGTCGCCGCTCCGATGCGAACTTCGCCGCCGCACAGGTCGATGCCGACCAGCTCATCGATTCGGCAGATGTCGACGAGGTTGTCGAAATGTGTAAGGCGCATAGCGAGCATCGGCACCAGGCTCTGACCACCGGCGAGGATCTTCGCGTCGTCGCCGTACTCGGCGAGCACGTCCACGGCTTCCTTGACGGTCTCCGGACGGTGGTAGGCGAAGGCGGCGGCCTTCATGACACGAGCCGTGTCAGCGCCGCCAGCAGATCGTCGGCGTTGCGCGCCGCCGGATGTATCTGAGCCTTGCGGTTCCTGCGGCCAAGCAGGAATCCGATCGCCGCACCGGCCGCCAGTGCCGCAACCGCCGGCGCCGCCCGCTTGGCCATCGGCACCGCGACAACCTTCAGCAGGTCGACGGAATCACCGGCGGTGGGCTGAGCAGCCGCCGCCGCAGGTTGGCCTGTGGCACCGGGAGTTTGGGCACCCGCTGCGGAGCCTCCAAGCAGGTCAGCCTCCAGGCTCTTGGCGAACTGACCGATCAGGTTGGAGGCCACGTCCGACAGCACCCCGCGGCCGAACTGCGCGGCCTTGCCGGAGATCGTCAGGTCCGTGGTGATGACCACGCTTGTGGAATCGCCTTCGTCCTTGAGCTGTGCGGTGACGACGGCCGCCGCGTTGCCGTTGCCACGCGTCTCCTTGCCGTTGGCCTTGAGCACCATGCGCTGAGCCACGGTGTCCTTCTCGACAAACGCCGCTTCGCCTTTGTAGGACACCGTGATCGGGCCGACCTTGACCTTGACCGCTCCGGTGAACTCGTCGTCGTCGACGGACAGCAGGGTGGCGCCGGGTAGGCAGGGCGCCACGCGTTGGACGTCGGTGAGGAACTCCCACGCCTTGGCCGCGGGGACGGCGACCCGGAATTCGTTGGTGAGCTCCACGGCTAGTGGTCCTTTCGTGCTTGTTCGATCAATTCGACGATCGCGGCCGGGCTGGCAGGCAGCCGCGTGAGTGTCACGCCGAGCGGGGCGAGCGCATCGTTGATCGCGTTGATCACCGCCGGTGTCGAGCCGATGGCACCGCCCTCGCCGACGCCCTTGTACCCTCCGACGCCAGGACCCGGGATCTCGATGTGGCCGTATTCGATCTGCGGCACTTCGGTCGCTGTCGGCAGCAGATAGTCGACAAACGTTGAGGACAGCGGGTTTCCGTCGTCGTCGTAGGCCATGTTCTCCAGCAGCGCGCCGCCGATGCCCTGGACGGTCCCCCCTGCGATCTGGCCCTCGACCACGTTGGGGTTGATCATCGCGCCGACGTCCTCGCTGACGATGTAGCGCGTCAACAAGACGTGTCCTGTCTCGACGTCGACTTCGCAAGTGCATGCATGCGTCGCGTTGGCCCAGTGGATCATTGCCTGCGACGTGAAGCGCGCGGTCGCCTCCAGAGTGGCCGCCATCCCCGGCGGCAGCTGCTGAGGCTCGTAATACGACCGGTAGGCGATGTCGGCGAAAGTAACGCTCTTAGATGGATCTTCGCGCACGTATGCCTTCGAGCTGCCCAGCTCGATGTCATCCTCTTCGACACCCAGCCGGTGGGCAGCCATAGCCACGATCTGCTTGCGCAGCATGGTGGCCGCCTCGTTTACGGCTCCCGCGGTCATCGGGCCGCTGCGACTGCCTTGCGTGCCTGCGCCGTACGGCGTCACCGCCGTGTCGCCCTGAATGGTGGATACGTCTTCTATATCGGCGCCCAGCGCATCGGCCGTCAGCTGAACGACCGTCGTCTCGATGCTGTTGCCGCTCGATCCGCCGTTCACGTAGACATTGACCTTGCCGGTCGGTTCCATCCGGATCGTCGCACCCTCGGTGGCGAGGTGGCCCGTCGCGGCCCCTGTGGGTTCGATGTATGCCGAGAAGCCAAGGCCGATGTAGCGGCCCGCGGCAAGCGCGTCGGCCTGCTCCTTGCGAAAGCCTTCGTGGTCAAGGATTTTCACGGCCTGCTCGAACGACTCGACCGGCGCCACGTGGTCATACGGCATGCCGTTCGGATTGAAGTACGGCATCTCGTCGCGCCGCAGCAGATTCTTGCGGCGAAGATCGACAGGGTCGACATTCATCTTGCGTGCGGCGATGTCGAGCAGGATCTCCCGCGCGAGGGTTTCGTACTGCCAGGGACCGCGATACGCCGCCAGCCCGGCGGTATTCGAGAACACCGTCTTGTAGTTGAAGCTGGCCTTGGGCACCCGGTACGGGCCGGGGAAGAACATGCCGACGGCGGCGGTGGTCAACACCGGGTAGGGCGTTGGGTACGCCCCGATGTCGTAGGTGAAGTCGACGTCGACGGCGAGGATGGTGCCGTCGTCATCGAGGGCCATTCGGACAT
>JAVRPX010000313.1:0-2512 GCA_032161985.1 Mycobacterium sp. | reverse complement strand
CGATGACGTGAACACCAGCGATATCGAAGCTGTACCAACCCTCGCCACGAGTGCCCGCGCCGAAGGCTTGCCGATATTTCTGGCCCGCGTCGTCTGTCGAGTCGTGCTCACCGGGCACGGTGAACACGTGCGGGGTGTTCAGCCCGCCCAGCATCTGCTTGACCTGATCGAACTGATCGGGCGTGGCCAGGTGGGTCAGATCGCCGGTGTGGATGACGAAATCGGGTGTGTAGCCCAGACCGTTGACCTGGCCGATGGCGTGGGTGAACGTGTCGGTCACGTTCGCGTTGGCCGGGCCCTTGAAACCGATGTGGCTGTCGCTGATCTGGGCGAACCGCAATGCCGGCTGTGCCGGTTGTGCGGCCCCGCTCGATCCGGCGACGTGCGATATGACTTCACCCCCGGCGACGGTCAGCACCACGGCGGCGCCGAACCAGGCGCTGTGCCGGATCAGCTGGCGTCTGCTCATGCCCGCGGGATCGTTTTCGATGCTCATTTGGTCACCACCACGGTGCCGGTCATGAACGGATGGATGGAGCAGATGTAGTCGTAAGAGCCAGCGGTGGTGAACGTGAAGCTGTAGGTGGCGTTGGTGTCCATTCCCGGCGAGTGGAAAGCGCCGTCCTTGGCGGCGATGGTGTGTGGCTCCTGGTCCTGGTTGGTCCAGGTGACCGTCGCGCCGACCGGGACGGTCAGCGTCGCCGGGTTGAACTTGAAATCGCTGATGCTGACCGCGGTCGCGCCTTGGGGTGCGGGCGCATCGGCAGTAGTCGCCGATGCCGAAACAGGCGGCGACTGCATACCGGACATGCCAGGCATTGCCTGCCCGGACATTCCCGGCGTCATGCCCGACTGGAACGAGATCGACGGGCTGGTGGGAGTGGCGTTGGACGCGTGGCTGGAACACGCCGCGGTGAGCAGAACGCCCACGGCGGCGAGGGGGATTATGACCTTCACACATTAGAGATAGGTGGGCGGTTACACCTCAGGCCGGCTCAGTGGGCGTCTTGTTCGCCACGAATACCTCGATGGATCGGTTCTGTTCGCGGACGTCCAGCCGCGGTAACGGGTCTGGGGCGATTGGCAGCAGATGGCTCAGTACCTGGCCGGTCGGTGAGAACGAGGTCGTATGACAGGGACAGCGCAGCTGGTCGAGGGGCCGATCGAACCAGAGCTGGCAGCCTTGATGCGTGCACACCCCCGAAATCGCCTCAGGTTGGCCGTTGACCCGACGCACGAATCCGACCACCGAACCGACGTCAAAGGGATGCATCACGCCGGCGGGGACATCTGCGCTTGCCGCGACGACCTGCCAGCTGCCGTCACTGGGTTGCATCGCGGGCCCGTCGGCGCGCGGGTGGCCGTCGGGGGCGACGCGCTCTGTAGCGGCTCCGGCAACAATGCCGGCACTCCCCGCGAGTGCGGCGGTCGACGCGGCGACAACCACCTGCCGGCGTGTTGCGTGGGGCCCGTTGAGCGGGTCGGGGGTTTCCTGGGTCCCTGGGATCCGTGCGGCCAGCTGGCGGTGGAGGTCGGCCAGGAAGTGTTCGCGTGGCGCATCGCTGCCCGTTCGCGCGGCGCGCAATTCGATGGCCACACGTAACTGCGCGGCTTCGAAGCGATCTGCGTCAAACGGCCTGGGTCGGCGCCCATCCAGTAGGTCGTCGACATAACGACGCAGACCACGGGCGGTCATTGTTCGTCCTTGTCGTTGAGCGTGGCGGCCCGTCGCAGTGCTCGGTGCTGCAATACCTTGGCGTTGGCGACGCTCACACCCATGCGAGTTGCTGACTCGTTGATCGAACGACCCTGCAAGAACCGCAATTCCAGAATCCGGCGATAATTGTCCGGAAGCGATGCGAGTACGCGACGGACTTGTTGCGCAGTAGCGCTGCTGACAGCGGGCCCGACCTCTTGCGACGGCAGGTCCGGTATATCGTCGATCGAGGTGATCTCGCAGCCCATCCTCTGGCGCCAATGCGCAGCCAGGACCGAACGCGTGACGGCGCGCAAATAGCCGCGGACCTGGGCCACCGTTGCGGTGGTTCGCAGCGGCCGTAGCGCGGCCAGAAACACCTCGGCGGTGAGGTCCTCGGCGTCGGGCACGTCGCCGATGCGGGCGATGATCATCCGATAGACCCAGATGGCGTTGTCGGCATACACCGCCGCCCAGTCCGGGTAGCAGCTCCCGGTGTCGGCTACCTCGCGCAGGCTGGGCCTGGCGGTGGGTTTCCGTTGCGCCATCATCCCGGGTTAATACGGTGGCGCGTTACACATGAGTCGCCGAGCACCCGAATAGGTCATCGCTTAAGCGATGTGACCGAGCGGGGTGCGCGGCTCACCGCTGCAGGGCTGGACACAGGAACCTCCCGCGGATGGCGCGCTTCCATTGACGCCCTGGGCACGTCGATTGCCAAGCGGCAGAAGCTCTGTCGGTGGTTGGAGCGATCGGCATGCGACTGCTGATGAGTCGGCGCACGTGAACAGCCGCGTGCTCGATCGCAAAAGGAGC
>JAVRPX010000312.1:0-4223 GCA_032161985.1 Mycobacterium sp. | reverse complement strand
ACCGAGCAGCTACCCGCCTACTCGCCGTATGGCAATGAACCCTATGCGACCGGCCAATATGGCGCCCAGTATCCGCCGGGGGAACCGCCGCAGCCGCCGCCCCCGGGAGGCCCGAAGGCGCCGCGCTGGCTGTGGTTTGTAGCAGGGATCGCCGTCCTGATGGTGATCGGTCTGGTGATCGTGCTGGTGATCGTCAACAGTTCGCGCCAGCAGACCGTCGTCGCGCCGCTGCCATCGATGACGGAGCCGAGCTTCACCAGCCCAAGGCCATCGACTTCGCCACGTCCAACCATCCCCGTCTTCCCTCTACCAACGCGGCCCAGCACCCCGTCCACCACCAGCCCGACCGGCCCCTCTACGCCGGGTGCAACCGAAACCGTGGAGTACGACGTCTCAGGCGACGGTCGGGCCATCAACATCACCTACGTCGACACCGGCGGTGTATTGCAGACCGAGTTCAACGTGATGCTGCCGTGGAGCAAGACGGTCCAGCTGGCCCAGCCGGCCCAGGACTCCGCCAGCGTCAGCATCATCAACGTCGGCCGCGAGGTGAATTGCTCGATCACTGTCAACGGCGTGCAGGTGCAACAGCGCACCGGCGCAGGCCTGACCATCTGCACCGCGGCCGGTTAGATCGCCGCTGCCCCGCGTGGCACCCGCACCGCAAGCATCGCGATGAACCCCGCCGCCAGCACCAGCAGTAGACCGCCGATCCCCGCGCGATCCGCCCCGAAGACGGCGACGAACGTGGAGAACATCAACGGCGCGAGGGGCGCCACCGCCCGGCCCGTCATCGTGTAGAGACCGAACGCCACCCCTTCCTTGCCGTGGGCGGTCATCCGCAGCAGCAGTGTGCGCGCCGACGACTGCGTCGGCCCGATGAACAGGCACAGCAACAGCCCGCACACCCAAAACGCCGCGGCACCGGACAACGCCATCAGGGTCAGGCCCACGGCGATCATCGCCGCCAGCGAGCTCAAGATGACGGTTTTCGAGCCGACGCGGTCGTCGAGTAGCCCGCCGAGCACCGCGCCGGCCGCGGCCACCACGTTGGCGCTGACACCGAACAGCAGCACGTCGGCCGGGGAGATGCCGTAGACGGTCACACCCAACACCGCGCCGAAGGTGAACACGCCGGCCAGTCCATCCCGGAACACCGCGCTGGCGAGCAGGTAGTAGACGACGTTTCGGTCTCGCCTCCACTCGGAGGTCAGGTCCGACCACAGCTTGCGGTAGGCGCCGAGCACACCGATCGACGACCGGGCGGGCGGTTCGATGTCGGCAGGCGGCGGTGCCGCGATGAGCACCGGCATCGCGAACGCAGCCATCCAGGCTGCGGTGACCAACATGGCCGCACGAGTGTTCTGCCCGTCGGCGGTCGGGATTTCCAGCAGGCCGGCGGTTGGGCCGTCACCTCCGATGAATCCCGCGTACACGACAAGAAGCAACACCATGCTGCCGACATAGCCAGCGGCCCAACCGAATCCGGACACACGCCCGGACGTCTCCGGTGTCGTCAGCTGTCGCAGCATCGCGTTGTACGGGACGCTGGCCAGGTCGTTGCACGCCGCGGTGAACCCGAGCAGCAGAAGGCCCGCCACCAGGTAGCTGGCGTCGTCGCGGATCAGGCTCATCGCCGATGTCAGCAGCACCACCATCGCGGTGAGCACGGCCAGCGTTTGTCGCCGTCGGTGCGCCGCGTCGACCCAGACTCCGGTGACCGGGGCGAGCAATGCCACCGTGACGCCGGAGAAGAAAAGCGCCCAGCCCAGCAAGCTCGCCGGGCTGGTGCCGGGCAGATCGTCACCGACGGTACGGGTCAAATAGATGGAGAACACGAAGGTCACGACGATCGCGCTCACCCCGGTCGAGCCGCAGTCCCACAGCGCCCACGCCACCACCCGCGACCTCGGCGCGGTCTGCGCGGGCGGCCGCGATTCGCTCATGCTCGCCCACGATATAGTCCGGCCCATGCCAGTACCCGCTCCCAACGGTGACGCCCGTGCCGTCGTCACCGGTGCGTCGCAGAACATCGGCGAAGCGCTGGCCGTCGAGCTCGCCGCCCGCGGGCACCATCTGATCGTCACGGCCCGTCGCGAGGATGTGCTGAGAGCGCTCGCGGGCCGGCTCACCCAGCAGTATGGGGTGACGGTCGAGGTGCGTCCCGTCGATCTCGCCGACCCGGCCGAGCGGGCAAAGCTGTGCGAAGAGCTTGCAGTACGCAACATCTCGATCCTGTGCGCCAACGCAGGCACCGCGACGTTCGGACCGGTCGCCACGCTGGACCCAGCCGCGGAAAAGGCTCAGGTGCAGCTGAATGTGCTTGGCGTACATGACCTTGCGCTCGCCGTGCTGCCCGGCATGGTCGAGCGCGGGGCCGGCGGAATTCTGATTTCCGGTTCGGCGGCAGGCAATTCGCCGATCCCCAACAACGCCACCTATGCGGCCACCAAGGCGTTCGTCAACACGTTCAGCGAGTCGCTTCGCGGCGAGGTCAAGCGCGCGGGAGTGCACGTCACGCTGCTGGCCCCGGGTCCGGTGCGCGAGACATTGCCCGATGCGCACGAGCAGTCGCTGGTCGAGAAGATCATCCCCGACTTCCTGTGGATCTCCACCGAGTACACCGCCAAGCTGTCGCTGGATGCCTTGGAGCGCAACAAGATGCGCGTCGTGCCAGGCGTCACGTCGAAGGCGATGTCGGTGGCGTCGGGCTACACCCCCCGCGCCATCGTGGCGCCGATCGTCGGCGCGGTCTACAAGAGATTCGGCGGTGGCTAGCGCCTCGAGACCTAGCGGCGCCTGCGGCCGGTGCCGAAGATGCTGCGGGTGATCTCGCGACCGATGACGGTGGCCGCCGAGCGCATCGCGCTCTTGAACGCCGGGCTACTCATCATCTTGTCGAGCATCCCGGGTTCGGCGGCCCCCCGCGACTTCGCCTCGCCCTCGGTGCTCGCACCCCCCGGGTCGACGGGCAGCGGAGGCGGCAGTGCGGCGTCAGGCGACGCCGCAGGGGCGGGCTGCAACTTGGCGTTAAGGCGCTCGTAGGCCGACTCGCGGTCGATCGTCTGCCCATACTCGGTCTGCAGCGGGCTGGCCTTGGCCGCCGCGGCGATCGCGTCGGGGCCGATGGTGTCCATCAGGGATCGCGGGGCCCGCATCCTTGTCCACGCCACCGGTGTCGGCGCACCGTTCTCGGAGAGCACGGCGACGACCGCCTCGCCGATGCCCAGCGACGTCAACGCCGACTCAAGGTCGTAGACAGCGGTTTTCGGATACGTGCGGACGGTCTTGGCGAGCGCCTTCTGGTCGTCGGGGGTGAACGCACGCAGCGCGTGCTGAATGCGCGCACCAAGCTGCGACAGCACATCGTTGGGTACGTCGGTCGGCAGCTGCGTGCACAAGAACACACCGACGCCCTTCGAGCGGATCAGCTTCACGGTCTGCTCCACCTGCTCCAGGAACGCCTTCGACGCATCGGTGAACAGCAGGTGGGCCTCGTCGAAGAAGAACACCAGCTTCGGCTTATCGACGTCGCCGACCTCGGGCAGCGTGGTGAACAGGTCGGCAAGCACCCACATCAAGAACGTCGAGAACATCACCGGACGCGCGGCCTGATTGCCCAGTTCCAGAAGCGTGATGACGCCACGGCCCTGAGCATCGGTCCGCAGCAGATCCTTGGGCTCCAGCTCGGGCTCACCGAAGAACGTGTCCGCGCCCTCGGCCTCGAGGTTGACCAGCGCCCGCAGGATGACACCCGCCGTGGTCGGCGACACCGCGCCCAGATTCTTGAGTTCCGGCTTGCCATCGTCGCTGGTCAGGTACTGGATGACCGCCCTGAGATCCTTGAGGTCGAGCAGCGACAAACCCTTCTGATCGGCCCAGTGAAAGATCAGCCCGAGTGTGGATTCCTGAGTTGGGTTGAGCCCCAACACCTTCGACAGCAGGATCGGCCCGAAGCTGGTGATCGTCGCCCGCACCGGGACGCCGATGCCGGTCGTGCCCAACGACATGAACTCGACCGGGAAGGCCGTCGGAGTCCAATTGTCGCCGGTGTCCTTGGCCCGCTGCTCGGTCTTGTCGTTGGCGACACCAGGCTGCGACAGGCCCGACAGGTCGCCCTTGACGTCGGCCATCATCACCGGCACCCCGGCTGTGGACAGCTGTTCGGCGATCACCTGAAGTGATTTGGTCTTACCGGTACCGGTGGCGCCGGCGACCAGGCC
>JAVRPX010000311.1:0-5784 GCA_032161985.1 Mycobacterium sp. | reverse complement strand
TCTCACCGGCCGAAACGTTGTTCGTCATGATTCCTGTCCCACGCGTGGCGTTTTGGGTCAGCGCCCTACGTGAGAAACGATCCGCCGTGGACCCGCGCCTTCGCATCCGCGGAATCCCTAGCCGGCTGCCCTGGCACGCAGCCCCCACCGCTGCAGTGTCCGGCTGGCGGGCCGGATCTTGGATTGTTGCGAAGCCGCCCGAGGGGAGGGCGTCGCGTGATGTTACGAGGCCGTAGACAGCAGGTCCAGGTCCTGGATGGGCTGCTCGCCGGCGACGGCCTGTCCAACCCGGAAATCGCTGCCCAGGTCTTCATGAGCCCGCGGACTGTCGAATACCACCTGCATAAAGTCTTCAACAAGCTCGACATCGGCTCCCGTAACCAACTCTATGGAGCTCTCGCGAGCCGCCACAACGAAGGGCCGCGACGAATCAGGCCGCGGGCGAACACCTTGGCCAGCGCCGGCAGGCGATGCTGCAACGCGCACGCAAACTGCACCTGACCCACCGCGCGGGAGTGGCTGATGTTCTGGGCCGTCGAAATCTCGGCGGCCACCGCATCACAGCCATCGATGCAGCACCAGTCCAACTCGGCCAAGGCGCCACACCGCCGCACATACAACTCAGCGACCGCGGCCAACCGCTGCGCGATCGCGGTGGACTCATCGCGCGTCGCCTCCCCCATCACATCGATGAGGTCCGCATCCGCCACTGCTTCGAACACATGTTCGATTATGCCATGCCCCGCCGACAAAAAATCTTCGGCCGGCTAGCGCTTCAGGTTCGCGTACCAGTCGAGCAGCGCGGGGTCGTCGACGGCGCTCTTTTCCACCACCTTGGCGGGATCAGCGCCCTGGAACAGCTTCTTGATCGGCACCTCGAGCTTCTTGCCGGTGCGCGTGTGCGGAACTCCGGGGGCGACGATGATCTCGTCGGGAACGTGCCGCGGGGATACCTCGTCGCGAATCGTGTGCTTGATCCGGTCGCGTAGCTCGTCGGTCAGCTCGGCGTCGTCGGCGAGCACCACGAACAGCGGCATCCAGTAGCCGCCGTCGGGTTGTTCGGCGCCGATCACCAAAGCCTCGGCGATCTCCGGTAGCCGCTCCACGGCCTGGTAGATGTCGGCGCTGCCCATCCGGATGCCGTGCCGGTTGAGCGTCGAGTCCGACCGTCCGTGCACGATGATGCTGCCGTGGTCGGTGATCGTGATCCAGTCACCGTGGCGCCAGACGCCGGGGAACATCTCGAAATAGGCGCTGCGATAACGGGATCCGTCGGCGTCGTTCCAGAACGCGACGGGCATCGACGGCATCGGCTTTGTGATGACCAGCTCACCGACCTCGCCGCGCACAGGCTTGCCTGACTCGTCCCAGGCGTCCATCGCGACACCGAGGTACGGCGCCGACAACTCCCCCGGCCACACCGGCACGGTACGGACGCCGCCGATAAATGCCGATACCACATCGGTACCCCCGCTGATCGACGCCACCTGGACGTTCTCACCGACGTTGTCACGCAGCCACAGCGATGAAGACGGCGGCAGCGACGAGCCGGTGATGCCGACGGTTCGCAGCGCCGACAGGTCATGCTCGGTGCGGGGAACGGCGCCCGCCTTGGCGCAGCCCAACACATAGCCCGGGCTGGTACCCAGCACAGTGGCGCCGACGCGGGAGGCGATGTCCCACAACGCATCCGGTCTCGGATATGACGGGCTGCCGTCGTAGCAGACGATCGTCGCGCCGACCAGAAGGCCGGCGACCTGAAAGTTCCACATCATCCAGCTCGGGCTGGTGTACCAGAAGAACGTATCGTCAGCGCCGATATCCGATTGCAGTGCAAGGGCTTTCAGGTGCTCGAGCACGACGCCGCCGTGCCCGTGCATGATGCCCTTCGGCAGCCCCGTAGTGCCGGACGAGAACAGGATCCACAGCGGGTGGTCGAAATCGACGGATACTGTCTCCAGTTCGTTGGTATCGGCCTCGGCAGTGAGCTCAGATGCCAAGACGGTGGCCCGCAGCGTCGGCAGGCCGGCCTGCAGCGTGGCAACGTCGTCGTGCTTGTCGTGGGACTTGCCGCCGTACCGATAGCCGTCGGCGGTGACCAGGACTACCGGCTCGAGCTGGCCGAGCCGGTCCAGCGCGGCCTTAGCGGAATAGTCCTGCCCGCAGGCGCTCCAGACGGCGCCGATGCTCGCGGTCGCCAGGAACGCGATGACCGCCTCTGGGATGTTGGGCAGATAGCCGACAACCCGATCGCCCGCCGTCACCCCGTGTGACCGCAGCGTCTGAGCGAACGCCGCAGTGCGCCGGTGCAATTGGCGCCATGACAGCGCGGTGATCTCTCCGTCCTCGCTGACGTGCAGGATCGCGGGCCGGTCGGTGCGGGCGTTGCGCACGATCTGGTCGACATAGTTCAGGCGCACACCGGGGAACCATTGCGCACCCGGCATCTCCGCGTCATCGAGCACGCGATCGGGCGGGGCGCCGAGCTCGAAGTACTCCCACAGGGCACCCCAGAATGCGGCCGGGTCGTCGACCGACCACCGCCACAGCGACTGGTAATCCGTCAGCGACGCTCCGGTGCGCTGCTGCACGAACCGGGCGAAGTCGGTGACGCGTGCGTCGGCGATATCGCGGTCCGTCGGCTGCCATTGCGGAACGTCGACCGCATGTGTCATCGGGCGCTCCACCCGCCGTCCATGGTGTACGACGCGCCGGTCACCATGCCTGCGGCCGGTGAGGCCAGCCAACCGACAAGCGCGGCAACGTCTTCCGGCTCGACGAGGCGCTTGATCGCGCTCTCCTTCAGGAGAATATCGGCCACCACCTGATCTTCTGGGATGCCGTGTGTACGGGCCTGGTCGGCGATCTGTTTGGTCACAAGGGGGGTGCGGACGTATCCCGGGTTGACGCAGTTGCTTGTCACGTCGTGCGGACCGCCTTCAAGTGCGGTCACCTTCGACAGGCCCTCGAGGGCGTGTTTCGCGGTGACATAAGCGACCTTGTACTCGGAGGCGCGAATGCCGTGCACCGATGAGATGTTAATGACGCGGCCGAACTTCTGCCGGTACATGCGCGGAAGTGCCGCCCGGATCAACAGGAACGGCGCCTCCACCATCAGCGTCAACATTGACCGGAACTGTTCGGGCGGGAAGTCGACGATCGAATTGATGCTCTGCACACCGGCGTTGTTCACCAGGATGTCGGTTTCAAGCTGCAGGTTTTCCAGCGACGAGATGTCGAGAAGGTCGACCACCCAGGCTTGCCCGCCGATGTCGGCCGCCAGGTCCTTCGCACCGGCTTCGTCGACGTCTGCGACCGTGACCGCCGCACCGCGGGTGGCGAGCTCCCTGGCGCACGCCGCGCCGATCCCGCTCGCACCGCCGGTGACCAAGGCGGTGCGACCGTTGAGGTCGGTCACGCCACCCCCGCTTTGGCGAGGTGGTCGCGGTCGGCCTGATCGACGCTCTCCAGGTCGATGCCGTTCGTCTCGCGCATGAACAGAGCCGCGATGAGAGTGACCACAGCCGCCGCGGCCAGGTAGATAGCGATCGGCAACCAGGAGTTGAACTCCCCGAGAAGCCAGGTGGCGATCCCCGGCGCCAACGATCCCGCCACGATCGACGTCACCTGATACCCGAGGGAGACGCCCGAATACCGCATGCGCGTCGGGAACATCTCGGCCATGATCGCCGGCTGCGGCGCGTACATGATCGCGTGAATGACCAGACCGAGGATGACCGCGGCCATGATCGCGAGATAGTTCGCGGTGTTCATCATCGGAAACGCGAAGAAACCCCAGGTGCCGGCGAGAATGGCGCCGACGATGTACACGGGTCTGCGCCCGTACCGGTCGGAGAGCCGGCCCACCTGCGGGATGACAAGAAAGTGAACAGCGTGGGCGGCCAACAGCCACCACAGAATGTCGCTCGTATCCGCGCCGACATGATTCTTGAGGTAGACGATCGAGAAAGTGACGACGAGGTAGTACATGATGTTCTCGGCGAACCGCAGCCCCATCGCGGTGAAAACGCCACGCGGATAACGCTTGAGCACCTCGAACACGCCGTATGAGACGGCCTTGACCCGCTCGACCTCCTGCTGCGCCTGGATGAAGATCGGCGCATCGGTCACCTTGGTGCGGATGTAGTAACCGATAAGCACGACGACCGCCGACAGCCAGAACGCCACCCGCCATCCCCACGACAGGAACGCCGCATCCGACAGCGTCCCGGTCAGCACCAGGAGCACGATGGTTGCCAGCATGTTGCCGACGGGCACGGCCGCCTGCGGCCAGCTGGCCCAGAATGCACGGCTGCGATCCGGACTGTGCTCGGCGACGAGCAGAACGGCGCCACCCCATTCACCGCCGACCGCGAAGCCCTGCATGAACCTCAATACGACCAGCAACACCGGCGCCCAGATCCCGATCTGGCCGTACGTCGGCAGGCATCCCATCAAGAACGTCACGGCACCGACGAGCAGCAGACTGAACTGGAGCAGTTTCTTGCGGCCGTACTTGTCGCCGAAGTGCCCGAAGACGACACCACCGAGCGGACGGGCCAGGAATCCGACGCCGTAGGTGAGGAGCGCCGCAATGAGCGCCTTATCGCCTGCTCCCTGCGCGAAGAACACCTTGTTGAAGACGAGTGTGGCAGCTGTCGCGTAGAGGAAGAACTCGTACCACTCGACCACCGTGCCTGCCATTGAGGCGGCCACCACTCGCTTGAGCCCGGTCGGGATCGGGCCCTGCTCACTTCCCGCGGTCTCGATGCGGATGCTCATCAGATGCTCCTTCGGCTGTGATGCCCACCACAGGCTTTAGTGAGTATTCATGCACGTAAGCCGACCTGCAATAACCAAAACTGCAGGAGCCATCTGCAAAAATGCAGATATGCCGTTGCCATTGGGGCGAAGGCCAAGCGCCGACGACCTACTTGTGTTGCTAGCCGTCGGCCGGTCGGGCCGCTACAGCACCGCCGCCGAGGAGCTCGGCCTCAACCACACCACCATCTCCCGGCGCATCGCCGCGCTCGAGCTGTCGATCGGCGGCCGCGTGCTGGCCCGGGTGGGCGGCGCCTGGGAGCTCACCGACCTCGGCCGCGAGGCACTGTCGGCTGCGGAAGCCGTCGAATCGGCGGTGCGCTCACTGACCGTCGACCCCGGCGGCGTGCGCACCCTGGAAGGCGTGGTGCGGATATCGGCTACCGATGGATTCAGCGCCTACATCGCCGCACCGGCGGCCGCGCACGTGCAGCGGCGCCACCCGAAGGTGGCCGTCGAGATCGTCGCCGCCACCCGGCGGGCAACCCAGCAGAGGTCCGGACTCGATGTCGAGATCGTCGTCGGGGAACCAAAGGTCCATCGCGCCAAGGCGATCCGGCTTGGCGACTACTGCCTCGGCCTCTACGGCTCCCGCGACTACCTCGCCGAGAACGGCACGCCGGCGAGCATCTCGGACCTCGCCCGCTTTCCGCTGGTCTACTTCATCGACTCGATGCTGCAGGTCGATGACCTCGACCGGGCGACGAGCTTCGCCCCCGCGATGCGCGAATCAGTCACGTCCACCAACGTTTTCGTGCATGTGGAGGCGACCCGCGCGTCCGCAGGCATCGGCCTGCTGCCGTGCTTCATGTCCGACCGCCACGACGATCTGATCCGCGTGCTACCCGACGCTGTGGCGATCCAGTTGACCTACTGGCTGGTCACCCGCTCCGAGACTCTGCGCAGGCCCGAAGTCGCCGCCGTCGTGGACGCGATCCGCGACCGCGTGAACGAACAGCGCGA
>JAVRPX010000310.1:0-3573 GCA_032161985.1 Mycobacterium sp. | reverse complement strand
GCTGGGAATCGAGATCCGCGCTGGCATCCATACCGGCGAATGCGAATTGATGGATAACGATATCGGGGGAATAGCGGTGCACATCGCTGCGCGGATTCTCGCCCGCGCCGGCGCTGGGGAAATCCTGGTCTCGCGCACCGTGCGTGATCTGGTTGTGGGCTCGGGCACCGGCTTTGAGGATCGCGGCAGCGTCGAGTTGCGCGGGGTACCCGGCATCTGGCAACTCCTGGCGGTCGATCGCCACGGCGCGCCGTCGGGATCGGCCGAGGCGGAACTGGCGACAATGTCCACCCCCGGCCCTCGGACCGCGATGCGGCCGTCGGACCGCGCCGTGGAGGTGATGGCAAGGCGCACACCGTGGATCCTGCGCGGGATCGCCCGGCTCGCGCCTGCCACCGGTCGCAACACCACCGCTGCCGGAGTCGCAGAGCGGACTGCTCCTTAGGTTAACGGTCGACGTCGTAGGCGTGATGGACGATGTCGTGCAGGTGGTAGATCGAGATCGTTGCGATGGTGAATTCGCTCCCGTTGCTACGCAATCCGCGCCGCGTCCACGCGTCGGCGGGCACATTCGTGTAGGTGTCGGCCACAATGCTTGCGGCGTCGAACAGCTCGGTGGCGACCGTGGCCGGATCCTGGGAGGCGTAGTCGTCGGCGATCGCCGTCTCGTCCTGGTCCCAGTTGGGGAACTGCGGTTCGTCCTCTGTCAGCATCAACCGGACGCGGTGATTGAAGATTCGGTGCACGTCGCGGATGTGGCAGCCGTATTCCAGCGTGGACCACACCGTGGGTTGACGGCGTGCGTTCGCATCGCGCTCGTGGAGCCTGGGCACCCACTCGGCGGCGTCGCTGCGGATCCTTTCAGCGACCTGCGTGTGATGGACCGCCGCGGGGTCGAAGCCGCACTCCGGGCATGTGCGATCTAGCACCCACGTCCAATCCTTGGTGTCGGGTTCGATGGGCTCAGGGATCACGGCACCAGTGTGGCAGCCAGCAGGCATCAGCTCGAGGCGAAATCGCCCAGTAGCGCCGACCTGAGCACGTCAAGTGGGAGCCCACCAAGATCCAGGGCCAGGCCGTGGAACTCCTTCAAGGACAGCCCGCGGGCGAGCATCTCATCGCGCAGCTGCTGCCAAATCCGCTGTCCGATCGCATAGGACGGCGCCTGGCCGGGCCAGCCCAGATAGCGGTCGAGTTCGAAGCGCAGATTCTCCTCGGCCATGGCGCTGTGCGACTGCAGGAACACCCACGCCCGTTCCGCGTCCCACACACCGCCATCCGGTGCCGTCAGCCCGCAGTGCACACCGATGTCGATCACCACACGCGCGGCCCGGAAGCGTTGGGCGTCCAGCATTCCCATCCGGTTACCGGCGTCGTCGAGCCAGCCGAGGTCGGCCATCAACCGCTCGGCGTACAGCGCCCAGCCTTCGCCGTGACCCGACACCCAGCAGCCCATCCGCCGCCACCGGTTCAGTCGGTCCGAGGAGACGACCGCCCGGCCGACCTGCAGGTGGTGTCCTGGTACGCCCTCATGGAACACCGTGGTCGTTTCCTGCCAAGTGCGAAACGTGTCAACACTGGGCGGCACCGACCACCACATCCGCCCGGGACGGGTCAGGTCCTCGGAGGGCCCGGTGTAATAGATGCCGCCGGTCTGGGTCGGCGCGATCCGGCATTCCAGTGTGCGCAGGGCGGGGGCGATGTCGAAGTGCTTGTCGCCCAGCGATTCCACCGCCCGGTCGGACAGATCCTGCATCCACGCCTGAAGGGCATCGGTGCCGTGCACCAGGTACCGGGGCTCGTCGTCCAGTCGTCGCAGCGCGTCGGGGACCGAGGACCCGGGATAGAGGCGATCTGCGATCGATTTCTGTTCGGCGACAATGCTTTCCAACTGACCAAGGCCCCACTGATAGGTCTCGTCGAGGTCGACGGAGGTGCCGAGGTGCTCCCGCGACAGCAGCCGGTATGCGTCACGGCCGAACGCGTCCTCACGCCGAGCGTGCGGTGCGATCTCGTCGCGCAGCACCACGGAGAGCGCACCATAGGAGTCCGCCGCCGCGGCAGCGCGTTGGTGTAGTTCAGCATGCAGCGCAGCATTTCCCGGCGCCGACTCGGCCACCATGTCCACAAACAGCTGCTGAATCTGGCCGGCCTGGTCGACGCCGCGCGCCACCTGCCGGGCCGCGGGCGCACGCCCGGCCGCCACCGCCGCCCGCAGTGCGTCGGCGTAGCCGTCGACCCGGTCGGGCACCTTCGACATCCGCCTGCCGATCAGCGCCCAATCCTCGTCGGTGTCGGTGGCCATCAGGTCGAACACGTCGCGCATCGACTGCAGCGGCGACGCGATGACGTTCAGGTCCCCGACATCCAACCGTGCATCGTGCAGCTCGATCTGCAGACCGAGCCGTTCACGCATCGCCGCGATGGTCACCCTGTCGACGTCGTCAACCGGGTCGGTTCCTTCGAGGTCTCGCAACGCCGATCGGGCAGCATCGACCCGGGCCGCGACACCGTCGGGGGAGTAGTCGGTGACGTCGTCATCGTGACCGATGATGCCCATTTCCGTTGCTGCACATGGGTCCAGTGCCGCGAACGTCGCGAGATAGCGTTCGGCGACGACGTCTACGGCCGTGGCGCGCCTAACCAAGGTTGTTGGCGGAGAAGGTGTCGCACTTCTTCGGGTCGCCGGTTTGGTAGCCGACGGTGAACCACTTCTGCCGCTCCGCAGACGATCCGTGCGTCCAGGATTCGGGGTTGACCCGTCCGGTGGCGGCTTTTTGGATGCGGTCATCGCCCACCGACGAGGCGGCGGACAGGGCGTCGGCAATGTCCTTGTCGCTCAACGGCTCCAAGAACGGCACACCGGTACTCTCCTGTTTGGTGATCGCCGCGTAATGCGCCCACACACCGGCATAGCAGTCGGCCTGCAGCTCGGTGCGCACGCCGCCCCCCGTCGCGCCCTGAGGATCCTGCTGTGCGCGGCCGAGGTCGCCCAAGAGGTCCTGCACGTGGTGGCCGTACTCGTGTGCCACCACGTACTCCTGCGCCAACGGGCCGCCGCTGGAGCCGAATTGGTCGACGAGCACCTGGAAGAAATCGGTGTCGAAGTACGCAGTCTTGTCGACGGGGCAGTAGAACGGCCCGACGTCGCTGGTCGCGGGTCCACAGCCAGTCTGAACCTGACCGTGAAACAGCACGGTATGTGGCGGGGTGTACCCGGGCAGCAGTTGCTTCCAGACCCCGTCCACCGAGTTCGTCGTCGCCACGACCCGGCATTCCACATATTTGTTGGCGTCAGCACCGGTCTTGCAGTGGCTCAGGTCGTATCCGGGCGCGTCGACGCCCCCGGTGGCTATCTCTCCCTGCTGAGGTACCACTGTGCTCGGGTCGACGCCCAGGAACAGCGCGATAACCACGATCAACAATCCGCCGAGCCCGCCGCCGACCGCAATCCCGCGACCGGGCCCACCGCCCGTCGAGATGTTGCTCGTGTCGATCTGCATACCCTCGTTGAAGGTCATCGCATTACCTCCACGCACTCGCCGGATGGGTTTCGTACCCAGTTCCGTCCAG
>JAVRPX010000309.1:0-3244 GCA_032161985.1 Mycobacterium sp. | reverse complement strand
GTCGAGCTTCGACTACTTCGCCGAGGAGCCCGAGCTCGCCGAACTCTTCAACCAGACCATGACGAGTGTTTCGGAGATGACGGATGCGACCGTTGTCGCCGGCTACGACTTCGGCGCCTACCCGACGATCGTCGACGTCGGTGGCGGACATGGGCCACTGCTGGCCGCCATCCTGGCGGCTGCGCCTGCCTCGTGCGGCGTCCTCTACGACCTGCCGCTGGTCGTCGCGGACGCCCCGGACCTGTTGCGGGAGCAGGGTGTAGCCGACCGGGTTGTCATTGCCGAGGGGTCGTTTTTCGACAGCATTCCTGGCGGTGGGGATGCCTACGTCCTCAAGAACATCATTCACGACTGGCCGAACGAGAAGGCGGTCGAAATCCTGCGGAATGTTCGCGCAGCAGCCGGCCCCAGAGCCACCGTGTTGTTGGTCGAATTCGTCATCCCAAGTCACAACCGTGAGTTCCCGGGAAAGTGGGTGGATCTGGAGATGATGCTCAATTTGGGGGCTCGTGAACGCACCGCGGCCGAGTACCGAGACCTGCTCAGCCAAGCCGGATTCCGTATGACCCGGGTGGTGCAGACCGCGTCACCTCTCAGCGTGGTGGAGGCCAGAGCCGCGTCTCAGTAGGGCTGGTCGCCTTTGGGCATAACGTAGTCGGAGATTGGTGCGGAGACACCGTTGACCGTTGTTCCGCCGTTGGTGATGCTCGGGGCCATTGGCAGCATGCTCTGCGGGAATCCGAACTGCGGCTCGGTGATTGCGCTGAGCCGGGCCAGTTCCTCGGCGGTGAGGTCCACATCGAGGGCTCGGATGTTGTCCTCAAACTGCGAGAGTCGGCGCGCCCCGATGATGATCGATGTCACGGCCGGCTGCGCATGGAGCCAGGCCAGCGCCACGCTGGCGACCGTGGTCTCGTGCGCTTTGGCGATGATCTCGAGTTCGTCGACAACCTCGTAGGTCGTTTCGTTGAGGAACCCCTCCACCAACGCGGCGCGATCAGCCTTGTGTTGGCCGGCGTTGGTTCGGGTGTACTTGCCGCTGAGCGCACCGCCACCGAGCGGTGACCAGGGCGTAATCCCGAGGCCGAATTCGCCTGCCATGGGAACCAGGTCCTGTTCGACGGTTCGTTGGAGCAGCGAGTACTCGATCTGCAGCCCGATGAACGAGGACCACCCGCGGAAACGGGCGGTGAGATTTGCTTCGGCGATCTTCCACGCCGGGGTGTCCGACACGCCGAGGTAGCGCACCTTGCCGGCACGAACGAGGTCGTCGAGGGCGGCCATCGTCTCATCGATGGGGGTGTTCTTGTCCCAGATGTGCAGCCAGTACAGGTCGATGTAGTCGGTTTGCAGGCGCCGCAGCGAGTTCTCACAGGAGTTGATGATCGATTTGCGGCCCGAGCCGCCGGCGTTGGGATCACCCGGATACAGGTTGCCGCTGAACTTGGTGGCGATCACCAAGCGATCGCGGCGGGCTGCGTGGCGCCCGATGTGGTCGCCGATGATCTTCTCGGAATGGCTCTTGGTATAGAAGTTGGCGGTGTCGATGAAGTTGCCACCGAGGTCGACGAAGCGGTCAATGATCTGTTCGGACTCCTCGACGCTGGAACCCCAACCCAGGTCTTCGCCGAACGTCATCGCCCCCAGGAACAGCGGGCTGACGCGCAGACCGGATCGTCCGAGTGTCACGTAGTGATCCAAAGGCATGGACGGCCTCTTTCTGTTAGATTGTTTACCTACACGTTTGTTTAGTTCTAAACTAGTTCAATTCTGAACTACCTAGGTTGCGATGTCAAAGTCACTGGACGATGCGGCGAAGATCTGGTCGCTGAACTACCAGGTGCTGCTTTCAGTGATCTCCACCGTCGAGACCGACATCACCGCGCTCGGGCTCGACTCCAAAGAGCTGTTCCTGCTCGCCGAGATTGACGACCACCCCTACCCAGCCGAGCTGGCATCGACAATGAGCATGCCGAAGGCAACCGTGACGGTCTACCTGAAACGGCTTGAGGCCGCCGGATTCGTGCGGCGCGATATCGACCCTGCCGATCTGCGGCGCCATCGCCTCCAGCTCACCCCCGCCGGACGTCGAGCAACAAAAGACGGGCTGGCACTTCTATCGGGTGCGTTCGGCAAGCGCCTGGAACGCCTCACCCGAGCACAGCAAAGGGAACTCAAGAACCTGCTCGAACAAATTCTCTGACTTCCCGCGCGACTACTGGTCGACAGCGCTACGCCACAGGCATCGGGGTAGACAAGGCTGACTTCTCATCAATCTCACCCTCGCGTAGGCCGATGCGATCGTGCAGCCGCACCAAAGGTTTCGGCGCCCACCAGTTCCATTTCCCGAGCACGTGCATGAAGGCAGGCATCAGCACCATCCGCACCAGCGTGGCGTCGACCAGTACAGCCAGCGTCAGGCCGAGCCCGAGCATCCGCATGAATTGCACGTGCGCGCCGAACAGGGCCGCGAACGATATCGACATCACCAGGGCCGCGGCGGTGATCACCCGGCCGGTGCGAGCCAACCCCAGCGCAACGCTCTTGTCGTTGTCGGCACGGGTCCGCCCCGATTGAAGCCAGTACTCGCGGATCCGCGACAGCAGGAATACCTCGTAGTCCATCGACAGGCCAAAAGCGATGCAGAACAACAGCACCGGAGTGTTGGCCACCAGGGTTCCGGTGGACGTCGTTCCGAGCGCGCCGAGGTGTCCGTCTTGGAAGATCCACACCAGCGCACCGAACGCCGCGGTCAGCGACAGCACGTTGAGCACCAGTGCCTTGACCGGCAGCACGACGCTGCCGGTCAGCAGGAACAAGAGCCCGAACGTGATCATCGCGATCAGCCCCAGCACCGCGGGCAGCCGTGACGTGATGGCGTCGACGCTGTCGCGGTTGGTCTGTGCGATACCGGTCAACTCAACCGAGTGGCCGGCCGGTCCCGGTACCGCATGCAGCCGGTCGAGTTGAGTCTGCGAGGCGTCAGAAAACAGTGGCGCCGTGCTGTCGACGGTGAGGAACGCGCTGCCCTGCGACACCCCCGCGGCCGCCAAGGGTGGCCCAACCCGGGTGCCGCCGACGAACGTGCCCGTCGTTGCCGACACCGCTGAAACGTCTGGGACGCGGGATAACTCAGCGGCATAGCGCTCCAGATCGACCGGCGTGAGGCCGTGGGCGTCGGGGATCACCGCGGTGACCGCGGTGGCCGAGTTGTCGGCGAAGTCGTTGCGCAACTGGTCGCCGA
>JAVRPX010000308.1:0-5095 GCA_032161985.1 Mycobacterium sp. | reverse complement strand
ACATGCGACGTCGCATCGCCGCCGATCTTCGGCGCCGCGGCCTCGACCGCGACCGGGTGGTTGCGCTCGCCCTGCACATCCTCGACCTCGGCTACTTCCGGGCGGGCGGCGAGCAGTACGCGGAGGAGAACGACTCGTACGGCATCTCCACGTTGCTGTGCGAACACGTCGTGTTGCAGAAGCAGGCCGTCGAGTTCGACTACCCCGCCAAGAGCGGCGTGCGCCGAACGCTGCTGATCGACGACCCGGAGGTGTTCCGGTCCGTGCGAGCACTGCTGCGCCGTCGTGGCGGCACCGAGCGATTCCTCATATGCCGCAACGGTTCCGGCTGGACCGATCTTCACGCCGACGACCTCAACGCGCGGTTCAAGGAACTCGTCGGGGACGAGTACACCGTCAAAGACCTGCGTACCTGGCACGGCACGGTGCTGGCCGCCGCAGCGTTCGTCGACGCGGACCCTCCGGCGAACAAGACCGTGATCAAACGCGTGGAATCCGCTGTGATGAAGGAGGTCGCAGAAGAACTCGGCAACACTCCTGCTGTAGCCCGGTCGTCGTACGTCGATCCGCGGGTGGTCGAAGGATACGAGTCGGGCCTGACCATCGCCGCAGGCGCGCAACGCGCAAACCGCACCAAGACGCCCAGCGAGCGGCAGGCAATCCTGGAGAACAGCACTGCGCGGCTGATCCGCAAGGTGGCCAAGGGGTAGACGGGGCCCGCAAGCGAACACGGAGTCGAATCCTCCAGCGGCCGACGACTATTCGGCCGAGTGTGGTCCCGAGGTTTGCCGATGGGGCTGAGTGGGAACCCCTGATACTGCGTGGGGAGATTCCCAGTGCGTCCCGTACGGGCCCCACGCTCAAGAGGTGGGTAACGACAAATCCCGCCGGTAGTGAAAGGTAAGCATGAGCGACAAGAACAACTCTGGCCCCGCAGAAGGCATCAAGGGCGTCGTCGAGGACGCCAAGGGCAAGGCCAAGGAAGCGGTCGGAACCGTAACCGGCCGTGACGATATGGTCCGTGAAGGCAAGGCACAGCAGGACAAGGCAGACGCCCAGAAGGACGTCGCCAAGAAGGAAGCCGAGGCCGAAGCCGCCCGCGGTGGCGCCAAGGCCGCTGAGAAGCGCCAAGAGGCCGAGCAGCGGTAGTTAAGCCCAACGAAACGGGCCCAGCCAATAGGCTGGGCCCGTTTCTTGTGATTCCTAGCTGCTGGGTTTCTGTCGCTGTATGTTGGGATGCTCTGCGTACCAACGCTCTTCGATACGGCGAACACGCAGATGCTCGACGAGCAGCCACCCGGCACCGATGATGAACCCGGCGCCTGCAAGTGATGCCAGCATCAAACCGACGTCATGGTGACTGGTGGCGAACGCCGCGAGGCACGACACGAAGAGCACCAGGGTGACGCCGATTACGACGAGCCCCGGCATTATTTTGTTGTCCTTCATCGACTCACCGGCGTGTGGCCGGGTTGTCCTTGAGTGGTCGACGGGATCCTTCGGGCCCTTCATCGGTACTCCTCTCTCGGCATACCTATGCCCGGCTAAACATGGGCTGATTTCAACGGTAGATCTTCCCGACTCCGTTGTGGGAGAAACGGTCACGTCAGCGAAAGTCACTGGTAGGCGGATGCTGCAGCCGCTGCGCTTATCCGCCGAACACCGCCGGTCCGGCGAGGGCCGGCATGCTCATTGTCAGCACGAGCAGCATCAGGGTGAGCAGGAACCAGCCCGCGCCCTGCCAGGCCCACCACGTCTCGTGGTTTCGCCAGGTCTGATAGGTGCGGATGAAGGCCCGCAGCCCGCCGACCAACAGGATGAGCGGCGCCCCGACCGCGAGGAGGGCGCGCTGGGGAACCCCGCATGCCGCTGTGTCTGCGGTCGCGCCGTCACAGGTGCTCACCCAGACAGCGGCGACAACAAGGAATGCCACGCCGAGTAGCGCGACCACCAGGCCGAAGCGCACGGCGTCGCGGACGTTTGCGTCGTCGTCGCGCAAGTCGTCGTGACGCAAGTCGTTGGGATTGTGATGCACAGCCACCTGCCCAAACTCCCGAATCCGCTGTTGAAACGCCTTGATATAGGCGTCGGGCCAGAATTCCCTGGCTGGGGAGCGAATAAACCTCAGGATTCGACCCGCAAATGCGCGGTCAACAGCAGCCTGTCGTAAACGGCTCGGACCGGAAGCACCTCTTCGTAGGAAAGCTCCAGAAAGTCCTTCGCGATTTGCTCGGCCAGCGCGCGCAACTTGGTGTTGGACTCCTGCGAGCGCCATCTGAGCAGCTCGAACGCGGAGTCGGCGTTGATCCGGTAGACGAGCATGAGCATGCCCTTTGCCTGTTCGATGCCGCTGCGGGCCTCCGCGATCTCGGCCACCGCCTCGGTGACACTTTCGTCGTGGGCCTCCCTCATCGACGGTGTGACGTCGACGTAGAAACCGTGGGTGCCGATCACCTCCCCGGCGTCGTCGAAGATCTGGTCGCCGACCACCACCACGTGGTGAACCTCACCTTTGGTGTCGACGATGCGATGCCGGGTGGAAAACGCACCAGAGGTGCGACGGATCTCCTCCAGCGTGGCGGCTACCTGGCCGTAGTCGTCGGGATGCTTGTGCGACAGCACCAGGTCCGTGGTCGGGTGCACCGTGCCCGGCTGGTAGCCGTGCATGCGCTCGACCTGCGGTGACCACTCCCAGCGTTCGTCGGCGAAATAGAACCGGAACCAACCGACTCGCTGAGGCTCGCCGCCCGCGAGTGCGTGCTCGACGGGCGTTTGCCCATCGAGGTCGGCCAGTTCATCGCTCACATTGTGCAGATTAACCCGACGAACAACAGTCCGGCATCGGACCAAATCAAGGCGTTCGTTACACAGACAAATCGGTGCGCTGACGGCGCTTCAACGGTGATGTCGGCGCGTCGACCTACCATTCGCCCGTGACGCGTCGCAGGCTCTACTTGGTTGTGGCTGTGGCGTCGGGCATCGTCGCCTACCTCCTCGGCGCGAACCTCGTGTGGAGCCTGGTAATCGGCCCCCTCGCACCGGCCGTTCTCGCAGCAGCGCTCCGATTTCTTCGCGGCGCCCTCGACGGCGTGAGTTCCCCCGACGATGAAGTGGCCGAGTTGTCCGGCACCGAATTCGAGGATTACGTCGCGCGGATCGCCCGGTCCTGTGGGATGCCGGTCATCATGACCTCGATCACCGGTGACTGGGGTGTCGACGTCATCGTCGGTAAGCGCCCCAATCGCCTTGCCATTCAATGCAAACGGCAGTCCCGCCCAGTCGGCACGAGTGCCATTCAGGAAGTGGTGGCGGGCGCACCCATGCAGGACTGCGCCAAGACCATGGTGGTCACCAACAACGAATTCACGCCCGCCGCACGCAAACTCGCGGAGTTGCACGGCTGCGAACTCGTCGGCCGCTCGGAGTTGGCGCGGCTGCGCTCGACGATCCGCCGCCTCACGGAGCCCTCGGAGCCTTCTGAGCCGACCAGAGCCTAACTGAGCGCGGCGCGCACCGCGGCTACGGCGTCGTCGATCTCGTCGCGCGAGACCGTCAGCGCGGGCCGGAACCGCACGCTGGTGGGACCACTGGCCAGCATGATCACCCGGCGGTCCCAGAGCCGACGGATCAGCTCGTCGCGCTGCGAGGCCCTCGGCAGGCTGAATGCGCACATCAATCCGCGGCCGCGCACGTGGAGCACCAAACCTGGGAACTCTGCCGCAAGGGCTTCGAGCTGGTCGAGCAGGTAGCGGCCTGCCTTGGCCGCCCGGATCAGCAGCCCGTCGGACTCGATGATCTCGAGGATGCGGCGCGACCGCACCATGTCGACGAGGTTGCCGCCCCACGTCGAGTTGATCCGGGAGCTGACCGCGAAGACGTTGTCGAGCACCTCGTCGACTCGGCGGCCGGCCATGATGCCGCACACCTGCGTCTTCTTGCCGAACGCCACGACATCGGGCGCAACGCCCAATTGCTGGTAGGCCCACGGGGTTCCTGTCATCCCGCAGCCGGTCTGTACCTCGTCGAAGATGAGCAGAGCGTCGAACTCGTCGCACAGCTCGCGCATCGCGGCGAAGAACTGCGGCCGGAAGTGACGGTCGCCGCCCTCACCCTGGATGGGCTCGGCGATGAAGCAGGCGATGTCATGCGGGTGGGCTTCGAACGCCGCGCGGGCCTGGCGCAGCGATTCGGCTTCCAACTCATCCATGTTCGCGTCGGGCCGGATGTAGGGTGCGTCGATTCGGGGCCAGTCGAACTTCGGGAACCGGGCGACCTTGGTGGGCTCGGTGTTGGTCAGCGACAGCGTGTAACCACTGCGGCCGTGGAACGCACCGTACAGATGCAGCACCTTGGTGCCCAGCTCCGGGTCGATGCCGCGGGCCTCGTTGTGCCTGCTCTTCCAGTCGAACGCCACCTTCAGCGCGTTCTCGACGGCAAGCGCGCCCCCGTCAACGAAGAACAGGTGCGGCAGTGCAGGGTCGCCGAGCACGCGGGAAAACGTGTCGACGAAACGCGCCATAGGCACGCTGTAGACATCGGAGTTGCTTGGCTTGTTCACCGCGGCCTGGGCCAACTCCGCGCGGAAGTCCTCGTCGTCGGCCAGCGCCGGATGGTTCATGCCCAGCGCGGACGATGCGAAGAACGTGAACATGTCGAGGTAGCGCTCGCCCGTGCGCGCGTCCACCAGGTAGGAGCCCGACGAGCGGTCGATGTCGAGGACGAAATCCAGCCCGTCGGCCAGGATGCTGCGCGCCAGGACGTCACGGACATCGCCGGGACCGATGGCGGCAGCCAGTTCAGTAGGTGTCAGGACAGCGGTCATGAAGCCATCTTAACGCATTATTTACGGCTGTTGCACCACCTGACCGTAACAATTACGGTACGAAGTCGCGTCCGTCGTAAAAAGTTTGTAAGATGATGGTGCTTCGGGTACGGACGTTCGCCGCGGTCCGTATCTGTTGCAGCAAATCTTCGAGCGCCCGCGGGGACTCGACACGAACCAGCAGGACGTAGCTCTCCTCACCGGCCACCGAGTGACAAGACACGATGGCCGGTATGTGTTCGAGCCGGGCGGGCGCATCATCAGGTTGAGAGG
>JAVRPX010000307.1:0-7301 GCA_032161985.1 Mycobacterium sp. | reverse complement strand
ATACAAGCCGAACAGGACCGTGGCGACAAGGACCGTCTTGCCTGGCCACACCAACATCAGTGCGCCGAGGACGATCGCCAACACCCCGGAGGCCAGCAAGGCCTTCCACTTGTGCGGCAAGAGTTTCAAAGGGTCGGCGACCGGTGATTCCGGACGTCCCACAGCGTAAGTCACGAGGCCTCCCATTGATCGATTGATTGAGTCCCAACAGCAGTCTCGTCCGCGGACGTGGCCACCGCGTGCGCCCGTCAGTACGAAATTCGCACGTCTCATTCGTCTCCGGAGGATGACCGGCCACCGGCGGGAAACTCAAGCCCGTTCGAAGACGATCTCACCGGCGACGACGGTGGCGGCCACCATCTGGGCATCGACTTCGTTGAGCACGACTTCCGGCGGAGCGACCAGCACGCAGAGGTCCCCGGGTTGACTGCGCTGTATGCGTCGCGCTTCGGCCGGGTTGTTTGACGTCCCGAAAAACATCGTCAAAGCGTCACGCGCCGAGACACACTCGTCGGGACTGAGGAGGGCTCCGGTTGCGGTGGTTCTGTGGACGGCGGCGCGCATGGTCGCCCACGGGTCGCCGTCACCGAACGGCATGTCGGTGGACAGTGCGACCTTCACCCCCGCCTTCAACAGTGAGGCCACCCGCCACAACTCGCGGTGTTCGGCGGCGGGAACGTCGGTCAGGTACTGGTCGCCGCGCTCGGCGACGAAGTTGGGTTGGGTCACGACCGTGACGTCGAGGCCTTTGAGTTCGGAAACGCTGTCGTCGGGCACCATGGCCGCGTGTTCGATTCGGTCTTGCGGGTGGGTGCCCGCCGCGCGCAATGCCGACAGCGTCACGACGAGTTGGGCGGTCGTCACGCAGTGCACTGCTACCGGGGCATCGGCGGCATGGCGCTCGGCCATCCACGCGATGAGTTCGTCGAGGTCGAGGTCGGCGTCGTGCAGGATCCGCTTGCCCGGCGCCAGGCAGTGCACACGCTGGGCCAGCTCGCCGCGCCGGTGTGCCTCGATCAGCTTCACGATGTCACTGACTTCTAAGTCGGGCGTCGCGTCGGTGACTCCGGTGACGCCATACCCACTCAGCCTCCGGCTGACGTCGGCAAGTCCGCTTTCGTCGCGCTGCAACGCATCTGACCAGGTGCGGTCCGCACTGCGCAATCGCCCGTCGGGATGATCGGTGAGCCCAACCCTGGCCAGCCCCGCCGAGTTCAGCGTCCACAGCACGCCGCTGCGGTGCTGCACGCGGACCGGCACATGCGGCCAGACCTCGTCGAGCACATTGCGGTCCAGCGGTCCTGCGACCGCCTCGTGGTAGCCGACGGCCCTGATCCAGCCGTCACTGCCGACGGCCGCCTCGGCCAGCGCGCGGGCCAGGTCTTCGCGACCCTGCACTTCGCCGGGACCGACGCGGGCCGAGGTCAGCGCGGCGGCGGCCGAGCGCAGGTGCACGTGGTGATCGTGCAGACCAGGGATGACTGTTCCTCCGGCGGCGTCGAGCACCTGCTCACCCTTGTTCGGCGCCAGATCGCCGACCTCGACGATCCGCTCTGCGGCGCGGATATCGGTCTCGGTGCCGTCGAGCAACACCGCCCGCTGAATCAGCATGATGCCAAGCGTCTTTCGGCCAGCAGCCGCTCGACAACGGCGTTGTCGGCACCGAGCTCCGATGCCGGGCCGGACGGCGCCGGCATTGCGGTGCACAGCGTTTCGGCGGCGCGGTCGTCCGCAGCGTAGGTGGCTGCGACGGCGGCCAGCGACAGTTCGATCAGCTCGCCGCCCCCGCGGCGTAGCGATTCCACGCCTGAAAGCGCGGCCTGCAGTCCGGTCAACGGGTCGGCAATGGCGTCGCCGCAGAACGCCGGATCGCTCTCGGAGCCGTCGACCAAACCGCCGGACACTGCGGCGTCGTCACCGAACGCCACCCAGTTGGCTTGATCGCCGTCGGCGCCGTGGCCCGTGATCCGCAGCCAGACCCTTCCGTCGCGTGGCGCGATGTCGGTGGGGCCGAGGCCACGCTGCGCCAGTGCCGCGGGCCGCGACGACTCGATGACGACGTCGGCGGAATTCACTAGTTTTCGCAGTGCTGACGGGTCGTTGAAATCGACTGCGTACGAGAGTTTTCCGCGGTTCATCCAGTCGAAGAACGCGGGCGGCCCTGCGCGGGTGCCGTCGGGCCGGGCGCGGGTTTCGACCTTGACGACGGTGGCACCGGTCCGCGCCAACAGCTGACCGCACAGGGGCCCTGCCCACATCGACGACAGGTCGGCGACCAGAAGCCCGGATGGCTTACGCGCCGGGGCGGCGGTGCCAAGCGTCGTTATCCGCGGTGGCGCGGCGGGTGTCTCGCCGAGGGTGGCGACCGGAAGACCGAGCAGGCGAGCCCGAGCGGCGACATTTCCGGACGTGTTGGCCGCCATCCATTGCTCTAGGGCTGGCCATGGATCATCGGCGGCCGCGTCGGACTCGAGCAGCGCGGGTACGGCGTCGACGTCGACTTGACGCGACAACGTGAGAGCACACCACCCGTCGCTGCTGCGCAACAGCCGGGTGGCGCCGCCCGCCGAGATCCGGCCTTGTGGGGACAGCCCGAATAGCATGGCCCGGCCGGTGAGGAGTTCCGCGGCGTCCACCGCCACGCCGGTGAGCTGACGGAACGCGTCTGCCGCCCGCCGCGCTCGCGACAGCACGGCGACGGGAAGGCCCATCGGCGTCACACACTCATTGTGCTCAGAACTGGAGGGCCGTGAACCGCCAGTCCAGGACTTGCGCGTCCGACTGCCCCACTGCGTAGACCAGAGACCGCAGCTTGAGCACACCGCCGCGACCGTCCGGCAGCGGCACCGCCCCGTCGACGTGCAACTCGCTGTAGAGCGTATCGCCCTCGTGCACAGGGCCGGTGTGATCGCAGGATTCCCAGCCGAGCACCGTGACGAGATTGGGCAGCAGCCGCGTCGCCTGCGCAAGAGCCAACCCGATAGTGTGTCCACCATAGACGAGGCGCTGGTCGCCGACGCGCCAATCATGGTGTGTCGCTGCGATATTCAGTGTCAGCCGCGCGAGCTCCGGGGCGCTGCTGACCACGTCGGCGGTGCTGTGCAGCACTGCACCTGCGAGGCCGGAGTCGAAGTGGGCGCCAGGAACCTTTTCGCGGTACGCGTCGGCGTCCCAGTCGGCGGTCGGGTCGGGCGCCGGCGCGAGATCGCCGCCGATGTTGGACAGGTCGTCGCTGTGACCCGTCTCGGTTTCGGTGCTCAGTGGAAGCATCGCGCAGCGGTAGAAGTCCAGCACCAGCCTGCCGATGTGGTCGACGGTGGTCATCCGCAGCGCCGCAAGACCGGTCGGCGCGCGGCCCGGTTTGGTCGAGTTCTGCTTCAATCCGACCACTTCGGTGCGGGTGAACAGGCTGTCGCCGATGACGGGGAACCGGTGGAATGTCAGCCCACGGTAGAAGAGGTTGGCCCTGACCCGCTGCGTGACCAGCGTGCTCTGCCCGATCGCCACATCGCAGACCAGTGCGGGATGTGCCAGCGCCGTGGTCGCCCCGGTGACGGCGTACGCCAGCTGGGTGTCCAGCGCGAGGCGCAGGCGATCGCCGATGATCGACCGGTGCGCGGCCGCGGCGCCGTCGGTCAGCGTCATCGAGGGTGCCCAGTCGAAGACCTGACCGACCTCCAGGTCGTCGAAGTATGGGCCGCTCACAGCCGCAGATGTTGCCATTTGGTCGCACAAAGTGTCAATATGGCCGTACAAATGATGGAAGAAGAAACCCTGCTGATCGAGACGGTGCGGGCGTTCGTCGACCGGGATGTGAAGCCGACCGTCCGCGAAGTCGAGCACGCCAACGAATACCCGGAGGCGTGGATCGAACAGATGAAACGCATCGGGATCTACGGTCTGGCGATCCCCGAGTCCTACGGCGGCTCGCCGGTGTCGACCCGGTGCTATGTACTGGTCACCCAGGAGCTGTCGCGCGGCTGGATGAGCTTGGCCGGTGCGATGGGCGGCCACACCGTCGTCGCGAAGCTGCTGGACCTGTTCGGCACGGAGGAGCAGAAGCGCACGTACCTGCCCGCGATGGCGACCGGCGAAGTGCGGGCGACCATGGCGCTGACCGAGCCGGGCGGCGGCTCGGATCTGCAGAACATGAAGACGACCGCTGTGTCCTCTGGGAATGATGGCGACGAGCTGGTGATCAACGGGTCCAAGACGTGGATCAGCAATGCCCGCCGCTCGGGCCTGATCGCGCTGCTGGCCAAGACCGATCCTGCCGCCAAGCCGGCACACAAGGGCATCTCGGTGGTGCTCGTCGAGCACGGCGATGGTCTTACGGTGTCGCGGGATCTGCCCAAACTGGGCTACAAGGGCGTCGAGACCTGCGAGCTTACGTTCGACGACTGCCGGGTGCCTGCGTCGGCGATCCTCGGCGGTGAGCCGGGCAAGGGCTTCTCGCAGATGATGAAAGGCCTTGAGACCGGGCGCATTCAGGTGGCTTCGCGCGCGCTGGGGGTGGCCACCGCCGCGCTGGAGGACGCGCTGCGCTACGCCCAGGAGCGCGAAAGCTTCGGCCAGCCGATCTGGAAACACCAAGCGGTCGGCCACTATCTGGCCGACATGGCCACCAAGCTGACCGCCGCCCGCCAGCTCACGCTGTATGCGGCCGACCGCTACGACGCGGGCGAGCGAGCCGATATGGAGGCCGGGATGGCCAAGCTGTTCGCCTCCGAGGTCGCGATGGAGATCGCGCTCAACGCTGTCCGGATCCACGGCGGCTACGGCTATTCCACCGAATTCGACGTCGAACGCTACTTCCGGGACGCGCCGCTGATGATCGTCGGCGAGGGCACCAACGAAATCCAGCGCAACGTGATCGCCGGGCAGCTCGTCGCCCGGGGCGGGATCTAGTGCGCGCTGCGCCGGCGTATCAGACGCTGCGCGACCGCCTTCGCGGCGAGATCGGCGCGGGGCACTACCGCGACGGCTCGCGGTTGCCGACCGAGTCGGAACTCGTTGCACGGCATGGCTTGTCGCGACAGACCGTGCGGCGGGCGTTTCAGGACCTGGTCGCCGAGGGTATGGTGTACCGGGTGCCGGGCCGCGGCACCTACGCCAGCCAGCCGGGCCGACGCTATCTGCGCCAGCTCGGGTCGATCGAAGACTTGATGAGCCTGTCCGACGACACCACGATGGAAGTGCGGGACGGGCTGCGGCGCCGGGTCGACGTCGACGCTGCCAGCCGACTGCGGCTGGACGATGATGTCGTCTACTCGGTGGTGTTTCGGCGGCTGCACGACGGTGTGCCGTTCGTCTTGACCACGGTGCACCTTGTGCCGTCGGTGGCGCAGTCGGTGCTGGCATCGCCGGCGCTGGCCGACGGGGCTGTCGGCACGCACACCGTCATCGGGCTGCTCGAGCCGCATCTCGCGGAGCCGATCGCCGAAGCGGCACAGTCGATTACGGTCGCGCCTGCTGATGACCTCGTGGCAGACGCGGTGGGGTGTGCGGTCGGCCATCCGATGCTGCGCGTGGACCGGTTGTACTCGGATGCGTCGGGGCGGCCCGTCGAGCTGTCGGTCAGCCATTTCCTGCCCGAGCAATACACCTACAGGGTGACGCTGCGCAGATCCGGCTGAGCCGTCGGGTAGAAGCCACTCGCCCATTCGCGCAAATGCCTGAAGTCCTCGGCCTCCGAGGGCGCGAGCGCAGGGTCGTCCTGGTAGCGCTGATGACCCCAGATCGGGATGTCGTCGGCCAGTAGGCGTTTGACCGCGAGCAGCCTGTCGTCGTAGTCGAGGTCCTCGGAAACCCAGTATGTGGCGAAGATGTCGATGGTGTTGTCGTCCACGGGCGTAGGGCAGACGGACACGATCTGCCTTCCGTCGCCGTGGTCCTCACACTTGAAGCCCAAACCGAGGCCGTACCACCACACTTCAACGGGATCGCCTCCACCGAACGCTAACTTGGCGTGCCACGTCGAGGCGTTCGAGGCCGCGGCCAGAACGGTCGGGCTCAGTGGGACACGATGTACGAACCGGTAGTGCTGTACATCGACGGTGTTCTCGACGACCAATTGCGGAGGCGCCGCAATCCCGCCGAAGAACTGTTTCTCATCGGGCCCAATGGTCCGGAAGTAGTGTCGCCCGACCGGGTCGTTGAGCTCTTGGTACACGTCCGGCACCGGCCATAACGGGTCTGACCGATTGGTCCCGTGCCAGATGTAGATGCATTCGTTGAGTTCGGTGGCGGCCCAGCACCGCACCCTCCGGTCGTCGACCGGGCACTGTTCGTAGGGAATGTGTACGTTGCGGCCGTCGGCGCCGCTCCACACCCAGCCGTGCAGCGGACATTGGATGCCTCCCTCGACGACGCAGCCGCCGTGGGACAGATCGGCACCGAGGTGCCTGCAATGCGCGTCGAGCACACGAACCACGCCGTTGAGATCGCGGAACGCGACCAGGTCTTCGCCGAAGTAGTGCAGCGCCATGACGTCGCCGACGTCGAGGTCGGCGCTCCAGGCCACCTGGAACCAGCCGGTGGGTCGCATGCTGGGCGCCCCCATGGCTGCCAGCCTGCCACTTATGCGATTTCGGCGCGGTTAGTCGCGCTCAGCGACATCGCGCTCAGCGATACCAAACGCGCCGAAATCGCTGATTTCGTCGATGAGTCCCCACTTCAGCGCCGTCGGCGGGTCGATCGTCCGGCCTGATAGCACTAGATATGCGGTTCGCCACCGACCGATACGCCGGGTGATGCTGACGGTGCCGCCCGCGCCGGGAATCAGGCCGAGGCCCAGTTCGGGCAGGCCAAGCACGGCGTCGGGATGCGCCTGCACCCATCCGCAATAGGCGGCCATTTCCAGCCCGCTGCCCAGCACCTGGCCGTGCACTACAGCGCGGCACGCGCGACCGAGACGGGCGGTCAGCTCGTCGAGCACCAGCGCAGGGCTGTGCCGCGTGCGGGCGAGGTGAGCGCTGGCCGGGTCGGCGAAGGTGCCGAACTCGTCGAGATCGCCGCCGCTGCAGAACGACGGGCCGTTGCCGGTCAGCACCACCTCGGAGACCGACGGGTCGACCCGCGCGACCTCGAGTGCCTCCAACAGCGCGGCGCGCATGTCGGTGGAGAACGCGTTATGGCGGCGCGGCCGGTTGAACCGGATGCGCAGTCGGTCACCGTCGCGGTCGGCCTGCACGGGATCGGGGATGTCGGGAACGGTCGCTGGGCCCCGCTCAGCCAGCCAGCGCGCGAACTCCGGTCCCGACTGCAGCGTCGAGTACGCCAGCGATTCGGTGATGACGCCT
>JAVRPX010000306.1:0-3812 GCA_032161985.1 Mycobacterium sp. | reverse complement strand
ACGCCCTCGGCGGCCTCCGGGAAGTTGGCGTGGATCCGCGCCGGCCTGATCTCGTCGATCACCCAGTACTTCGCCACCGCATCGCGCAGTTCGTCTTCGGCGACAGGGTTGGCAGGGCCGTTGGGCAGGCCTGCGCGATCGAACACGAGCGCGTAGTACAAAGCGCCCGGCGCGGCGGCGCGCACGATCGACTGCTGGTATCCCTCACGGGCCTCCACCGGAATGGAGTGGAAAAGCGTTGAATCGACGATGGTGCCGAACCGGTCGTCGTATCCGGTGAACGCGCTGATGTCGGCGACCTCGAATTTGGCGTTGGTCAGTCCCCGTTTCGCCGCTTCGGCCCTGGCCAGTTCGATGGCCGTCGGCGACAGGTCGAGGCCGACAGTGGTGAAGCCACGCTCCGCGAGGTACAGCGAGACGGCCGCCTCGCCGCAGCCGACGTCTAGCACGTCGCCCTTGAACTTGCCCTGCTCGATCAGCTCCGCAAGCTCCGGCTGCGGTTCGCCGATGCTCCACGGCGGCTTGGTTCCGACTCCCAGCTCTGGGGCCTCGCCCTTGTATGCGTTTTCAAATAGATCCTGTGGCATCGTCATGACTCCGGTATATCAATCTAGTTGATATGTGTCAATATGCCTGATATGAGCGAGTCGTTTGAGGACCAGCCCCTGGGCTTTCTGTTGTGCCGCGGGATGTTCGCGCTCAAGGCCGATGTGACGGCGACCGTCCTGGACCCGCTGGAAGTGGCTTTCCCCGAATACCTCTGCATGCGAGTGCTGGCCAAGTACCCGGGTCAGTCCAACGCCGAGCTGGCCCGTGCCCTGAGCGTCTCCCCGCAGGCGATGAACATGGTGCTGCGCGGGCTCGAGGAGCGCCGCCTCGTGTCCCGGCCGGCCAGCGTGTCGTCGGGCCGGTCGCTGCCGGCCCAGCTGACGCGCGAAGGCGGGGAACTGCTGAAGCGCACCGACGCCGGTGTGCGCGCAGCCGAGGACCGGCTGATGGCCAATCTGAGCGCCGAGGAGCGCCGCGAGTTCAAGCGCGTATTGACCGCTCTCGGCTCGGACCCGATCTAGTGGTGGTGGCAGGCCGCCGGCGGTGACGGCGGAATGTCCAGCGCGGGATTACCGTCGAAGAAGCCCACCGGCTTCAGGTGGAATCCGGTGTAGGCGCACGGCATCACCGGCCAGTCCTCCGGCCGCACGACGTGGTGCGCGCCGAGCGTGTACCACAGCACTACGTCGGTGTTCTCCAACGGCGCATCGTCCGCGATGAACTCCGGCAGGCCCTGTGCATCGGGCGACTGGTACATGTAGTCGCCCGCCGCGAACTTCTCGTCGGGGTCGTAGCGCGTCACCCACAGGTTGTGCTGAACGAACCGCGCACGGTCGTAGATGTATGAACCTTCTTGCACCATCACCGGAACCATGTCCTTCGGCGTCAGCTTGTACGCCACCGGACTACCGAGCTCGTTTCGCTTGGACGGGTTGGTGACCTTCCAGTAGCGGCCCTTCGACCAATCCCAATCCCGCGCCCCATCGGCCTCAGAGGCCACCAAGGTGTCGCGGGTGATCCACGCATTGTGGTGCGGGTTGAGCTCCGGGTCGGGCTCGGGAAGCGAGTCGACCTCATACACGCTGTTGCCCGCGCCGTCGACGCTCATGTCGAGCCGGTAGTTGAAGAAATGCTGATGATTCGGGCCGTAGATGTTGGGCGCGACCAACTTTCCCCATCGCGGCTCCTCACCGTCCGGCACGGCCCCGGTGGTCAGCACTCCGGAGAGCTTGACCTCCACCTCCATCGACGCGTCGTTGTAGAAGTACCAGAAAAAGCCGTACTCGTAGTTGCCGACGGTGCAGATCATCGAGATCACCAGCCGCCGGGACCGCCGCACCTCCACCTCACCGGTCCGGAAATCGGTGTGCTTCCAGGAGATTCCGTAGTCCTCCTCGTGCATGCAGATCGCGTTCGGGATGGTGACCGCATTACCCGAGGAGTCGTTGACCGTGCCGTCGAAGTAGAAGATCTCGCCAAGGCAATCGCAGCCGAGGGTCAGCGGGTTCGCCGAAAAGCCCATCCCGACTTCGCCCATGTCGAAGACGTTCTTGTTCCAGTGCGTTGGCTCTGTATCCCCGTACGGCACAACCATTTCCGACAGCGATGCGCGGTAGATGATGGGCCGGGTCTCGCCGCGGTCGTTATAGGTGATCTCGTGCAGCGTGATGCCTTCGCGTGGGTTGAAGCCCACTCGCATCGACCACTTCTGCCATTGCACCTTCCACCCCTCGACGGTGAAGCTCGGACCGTCGGGCTGGGTGATCTCGATCGCCTTGACGTCGTCACGGAACTCGGTGAACGCAGGCCGGTTGTTCTCGTCGAACATGAACTTCTCGGCGTAGTTGCCCGCGGTCGGCGGCAGGGGCACCACCCCGTGGTCCTCGATATCGATCACCTTCATGGCGTCAAGATCAAAGGTGACGATCAGACCTTCGACCGGTCGCGCGTAGCCGTGTTCGGAGGGCGCGGCACGCATGAACGTCAGCGGCCTGCAGATGAGCGGCGAGTTGTCGTAGTGATCCTGGCTGCCGTAATAGCCTGCGGGCCAGGGGTCGATCATCGCCAGGTCGAAGTCGGTGACGCCGCGCTTGCGCATCGCCTCCTGCCAGCGTGCGTCGGCTCGCACCACCTCTTCCACGCCGGTCATGTGCTCGACGAGATAGGACGGGAACCGGCCGGGCACCGCCTTCCACGAGTCGATGACACGCGCGCCGAGGTCGACGACCGCCTCGTAGATCAGCTTCGCCGCACCGTCGTACATCGTGACGAACGCCCGGCGCGGTACTTCCACCGCGCCGTCGAACGTCAGATCCGGAGTCTTGCCAGGCTCCGCCAACTGGATCATCACGAATTTCAATGTCGGCGTGGCGTATTCGGAGTCGGTGATGACCGCCGCCGCGGTCTCGATCTCTGCACCGGTCAACGGGTCCAGCGGATACCGCGCTGTGTTGTCAATCGCCTCCGTGCTCGGCACGGTGCTTTCCATCGTCATTTAGCCTCATCCTTCAACTCGAGTACTGCCAGATGTGCGAGTGCATCTTCCTTGGTGACCTTGGCCGCCGACCGTCGGCCGAAGAAATAGACGATCGCACCGAGCACGAACATGCCGACTGCGATGCTGCCCACCCAGGTCATCCACGTGGCGGGCGGGACGTCTATCCACGGCGAGGCGAACGAGTAGTACACGCCGGCGCAGGTGGCTACGATGCCGATCGCAGCGACGGCGTAGACCGCCGGCATGCCGCCGGGGATCCTCCAGAAGTCCTCGGACTCATAGCGATCCGCGTACTTCTTGCGCGCGATCACCAGCGGAATGAAGAAGAAGAAGCCGGAGATCAGCCAGACGACGCTCAGGCCACCCTGCAGGTACACGGTGACGTTGGCCATGCTGCTCTGCGAGTACAGCCCGACGAGAATGAGCGACGACAACACACCCTGGATCAGCACGGCGGTCACGGGATTCCGTGTCCGGGGGTTGAGGTGGGTGAAGATTCGCGGTAAGTGACGCTCCAGCCCGGAGACGAAGATCAACCGCGAATAGGCAACCTGATAGGTCGTCATCGCCACGAAGACGATGATCGCCAGCACGACCGCGGCGCCTTCCATCAAGCCGGGAAAGCCTGACACGCCGAGGTTTCCGATCACGCCGGTGACCGGGTCGATCTGGTCGCCCGGCAGCACCATCATCGTGCCGAGCGTCGTCAGCAGGTAGATCGCGATCAGCGCCGCCGAACCCCAGGAGATCATCTTGGTCGCGCTGC
>JAVRPX010000305.1:0-3333 GCA_032161985.1 Mycobacterium sp. | reverse complement strand
GACGTCGAGCATGGTGGCCCGGCCTGACGACGACGCCGTGACGTCCAGGAACGTCAACTCGTCGGCGCCCTCGGCGTCGTAGGCGGCTGCCAGCTCGACGGGATCGCCTGCGTCGCGGAGGTTCTCGAAGTTGACGCCCTTCACCACCCGGCCGTCGTCGACGTCCAGGCACGGGATGATGCGTACTGCGAGGTCTCTGGGGTCCATCAGTACTCCCCCGGATCGCCGACGGAGTTCAGAAGCTCCAGTAGCTCGCCGTGCACGCCGGGCGCCCCGACCAGCGCCGAGCGCGACTTGGTGGTCCAGGCGCTGCCGTCCAAGTTCGTCACGATGCCGCCTGCCGCCCGCACCAGAGCGACGCCTGCCGCATGATCCCACACGTGCGCACCGAAACTGATTGCCCCGCCAAGGATTCCGGAGGCGGCGTATGCGAGGTCGATGCCGGTAGCGCCGTGCATCCGCATCCTCGAGCACTTCCGGCTCAGGTTCTCGATCACGGCCAGCCGGTAGCGACCCGGCACCTTGCCACGGGAGTCGACGTTGAATGTGCTGACCCCGATGATCGAGTCGGCCAACTTCCCCTGAGCCAACGGGGGCTGCTCGACGCCATTGCTGCGCAAGGGTTGCCCGACGATGCCGGTGAACCGCTCTCCGGTGAACGGCACCCAGGTCAGCCCCGCCACCGGCTCACCGTTGCGGACCAGACCCAGCAGGATGGCTGCCATCGGCGAGCCCGCGGCGTAGTTGAACGTGCCGTCGATCGGGTCGAGCACCCACACCAGCGGTGAATCGACGTCGGCGCCGCCGAACTCTTCACCGTGCACCTCGATTCCGGTCTTGGCGTTGAGCGCCTCGACCACCTGGCGTTCGATGGCAAGGTCGACCTCGGTGGCGAAGTCGTTGCCCTTCTTCTGGACCGCCGAGTCGGCGCGGTGGCCTTCGACGAACGGCGTAGCGGCGGCGTCCAGGATTGCGGCGGCCTCGGCGACAAGGGCTTCGAGGTCGGTCTTGTCCAGCGCCATCGAGGTCCTACTGCGCCACCGCGGCCAGCGCCTGCGGCAGTGTGAATCGTCCGGCGTACAAAGCCTTTCCGACGATGGCGCCTTCGACGCCTCGGTTGACCAGCGTGGCGATCGCGCGAAGATCATCGACGCTGGAGACCCCGCCGGAGGCGATCACAGGGGCGTCGGTTCGCTCGGTGACCTTGGTGAGCAGCTCGAGGTTCGGGCCGTTCAGCGTGCCGTCCTTAGTGACGTCTGTGACGACGTAACGTGGGATTCCTTGGCGGTCAAGGCGTTCCAGCACATCCCACAGGTCACCGCCGTCGGTCTCCCAGCCGCGGCCGCGGAGGCGGTGCTCGCCGTCGACGATCTTCACGTCCAGGCCGACGGCCACCTTCTCGCCATGCTCGGCCACGACTTTGGCGCACCACTGCGGGTTCTCCAGCGCCGCAGTGCCGAGGTTGATACGGGCGCAGCCGGTGGCAAGGGCCGCCGTGAGTGATTCGTCGTCGCGGATCCCGCCCGATAGCTCCACCGCGACGTCGAGCTTGCCGACCACCTCGGCCAGCAGTTCGCGGTTGCTGCCGCGGCCGAATGCGGCGTCCAGGTCGACGAGGTGAATCCACTCGGCCCCGTCGCGCTGCCAATTCATGGCGGCGTCCAGCGCGGAGCCGTACTCGGTTTCGCTGCCTGCCTGCCCCTGCACGAGGCGCACAGCGCGGCCCTCGACCACGTCCACCGCGGGGAGAAGTATCAATTTCACGGCGGTCAACCTAGCGCCCCGATCCAGTTGGCCAGCAACGCGGCACCGGCGTCGCCGCTCTTCTCCGGGTGGAACTGGGTGGCAGACAGGGGTCCGTCCTCGATCGCGGCGAGGAACGGCACGGTGTGGGTGGCCCAGGTCAGCAGCGCGTCCGGATTCCCCTCCCACTGCTGCGCGGCATAGGAGTGTACGAAGTAGAACCGGGTGGTGGTGTCGATGCCCTTGAACAGGGTGGTGCCCGCGGCCGCGTCGACGACATTCCAGCCCATGTGCGGGATCACCGGGGCGTCGAGCCGGACGACGGCGCCAGGCCATTGCCCGCATCCTGTGGTCTGTTGACCGAACTCCACGCCGCGGGCGAACAGGATCTGCATGCCGACGCACACGCCGAGCACCGGTCGGCCCGCCGAGACTCGATCGGCGATGATCTTGTCCCCGCTGATCTTTCGCAGACCGGTCATGCACGCCTCGAACGCGCCGACCCCTGGCACCACGAGTCCATCGGCGTTGAGCGCTGCGTCGGCGTCGGCGGTCACCTCGACGTCGGCGCCGACCCGCTCCAGCGCCCGCTGCGCCGAACGTAGATTGCCGGAGCCGTAGTCGAGGACGACGACACCGCGGCGGGGCCGCGAATGTGCGCTGCCTGTCACAGGGTGCCTTTGGTGGATGGCACGCCGGACACACGCGGATCGAACTCGACGGCCTGCCGCAGCGCGCGGGCGACCGCCTTGTACTGCGCCTCGGTGATGTGGTGCGGGTCGCGCCCGTACAGAGTGCGCACGTGCAGTGCGATGCGCGCGTTCATCGCGATGGTCTCGAATACATGCCGATTGATGACGGTGTGGTAGGGCACCTCGGAGCCCGCGATCGTGGTGTGCAGGATGTGCTCCGGCTCGCCGGTGTGCACGCAGTACGGCCGACCCGACACGTCGACGGCCGCGTGCGCGAGGGTCTCGTCCATCGGGATCCACGCGTCGCCAAACCGGCGGATGCCCTTCTTGTCGCCAAGCGCCTGGCCGAGCGCCTTGCCCAGCACGATCGCGGTGTCCTCGATGGTGTGGTGGCCCTCGATCTCGACGTCACCCTTGGCGCGCACGGTCAGGTCGAAGCTGGCGTGGCTGCCGAGCGAGGTCAGCATGTGGTCGTAGAACGGCACGCCGGTGTCGACGTCGACGACGCCGGTGCCGTCAAGGTCGAGCTCGACGACGATGTCGGATTCCTTGGTCTTGCGTTCGATCTTCGCGCGACGGTTTTTGCTCACTGTGCTCCTATTTCGGCGCTAGCTTTGAGCAGCGCGTCGTTCTCCTCAGCCAGCCCTGTGGTGGCGCGCAGGTATCCCTGGATGCCGACGTCGCGGATGAGGATGCCCGCGTCGAGGTAGCGCTGCCAGGTGGCGGGCGCATCGGCGAATTCGCCGAAGAGCACGAAGTTGGCGTCGCTGCGAATCACCCGGAAACCCATGTCGGTCAACGCTTCTGTGACACGGTCACGTTCGGCGATCAGCTTCGCGACGCTTCCGAGCGTGTCGTCGGCGTGACGCAGTGCGGCGCGGGCGGCCGCCTGGGTGAC
>JAVRPX010000304.1:0-7764 GCA_032161985.1 Mycobacterium sp. | reverse complement strand
CAGATCGCCTCGGTGAGGACACTGTCCATAAGGCAAACGCCCTGACCAGCGGCGATGAATACCCATGGAACCCGGGCGAACGTATGATCGAACAGTGGGTGAGCTGCAGTCGATCGGATACAACGGGCAGCCCATACAGCAGGCGTTCCGGCGGGTGAATCCGCCGGTTGCGGTGCTCGTCGATCTCGCAGCACTGTTCCCGCGCGAGCCGCATCGAGCCGGCGGCTACAACCCGGCCGGACTGCAGATGCATTCGGTCGTCGACGGTCGGCTCACCTGCTGGGGCATTTGCGAACAGGGCAACTGGTGGGGCCTGGTCACCTACGAGATCGCCTACGGGGCACGACGCAAGTCCGTGACCCACTGGATCCCTGCATGGGTGCTCAAGCGGAAGACCGACTAGACGCTACGAGCCTCGGCTATTCGCCTCTGCGCTTCCCCCCGTGAAATCCGCAGCCGTCTGGACAGCACATCTGCCCACGACGCCCCGCCGAACAGCGCGGGGTCGCCTTCGGTGACCATCTGACCGATCAGCCTGCGATCTAGGGCCGCCATCTTCTTGCCGAGCTCCTCAAGCCGATTGAGGAGTGCCCGCTTTTCGGGGCGTGTCAGTGTTTCCAACGGCAGCGCCGCCAGTTTCCGGTAGCTGGCGTCTGCGGTATCGAGCGCAGCGATGATCTTATCTCTACTCGAACTCATGTTCGAATGGTATCGCGGTGATCCGACACGTGACGAAAGTGATTCACAACCGGTCATGCGTCGTGACCCGGATCAAGATCCCGGACATCGGAGAAGGTGACGAGCTGCTCGAACTTGTCCGGCGCATCCCCCGCAACGGGCTCGAGCAGGAAGCCGACGTGGTCGCCGACGTCGTGGTGGTTGCGCACCTCACCGACGAACCACCCGGCTGCGTCTTCGAGAACCGGCAGTCCATGCGGGCCCGAATGCCATGCGCAGCGCGCGAATTTGTCGGTCCTATCCCCGGTCTCGCTGCCGAACAGCCGGGCGAGTTCGCAATGCTGCCTGGGCACAAGATGCACGGCGAGATGGCCTGCCCGTTGCGCGACGCGGTAGGTGTGATTGCGTTTGGACAGTCCCACCAAGAACCGGGACGGGCGGATGCTCACCTGACTGGCGAACCCGACGAGGCAGCCTGCCGACTCATCGCCGACGCGGGTTGTGACCACAAACATCGGATAGTCGAGCAGGGAAACCAGTTTCTCGAAAGCTTCTGTCATCGCTCCGTCGCTAGGGTTGTCATATGGCCAGAAAGTATGCGACCGCCGATGTCGTCAGCCTCGCCAACCTACTGGACTTCATCCGGCCGCGACATCGCATGGTGCTGACCACATTTCGAGCAGACGGCTCGTTGCAGAGCTCCCCGGTGTCGGGCGGGGTCGACGACGCCGGTCGCATCGTGATCGCCAGCTATCCGCAGCGCGCCAAATCGGCCAATGTCCGGCGCACGTCGCGCGCCAGCGTCATGGTGCTCTCCGACGAATTCAATGATGCCTACGTGCAGGTCGACGGCGACGCCGAGGTGATCGAGCTGCCGGACGCCGTTGAGCCGTTGGTCGACTACTACCGGTCCATCGCCGGTGAACACCCCGACTGGGCGGAGTACCGGCAGGCGATGGTCGACCAGGGCAAGTGCCTGATCCGCGTTACGCCGCGGCAGTGGGGTCCGGTGGCCACCGGCGGCTTCCCTCCCCAATAGCGCTACCAGGCGCCGTCGAGATCGAGCGTCATCGAGCCCGCGGGATCGGCGCGAAACTTTCCGGTGCCTGCCACATCCGACAGCTCGTCCGTGCCCGACGCGACACGCAGCTCGGCCGACGCGACGCCGTCGCGGTACTCGCCGTCGTGGAGCAGCACGATGCCGCCCTTCTTGCCGCCGATCGTGCCCGTGATGTGTTCGACGCCGACAAATAGTGCACTCTCGTCCGGCGCATAGGCCATTAACCATTTCGTCGTCGATGTGCCCTCGATGTCGCCGTCGTAGCGCTTGGATACCCGTGCTTCGGTCAGCTTTGTCGTGTCATCGCCGTCCTCGAATGGTGTCTCGTCCCAGCTGGCGACCTCGAAACGGGCCTCGATATGTCTGCTCATTGCGCCTCGATTCCTCGTCCAATGAATGGCGGGTACCCGTGACGGCGGGTTCGGAATCGACAGGGCCGAACAGGACGCCTGGCCCCGACTGTGATACTCAGAGGAGGGTGGCCGCGTTGCGTCCGCTAGCACGTCAAACTATAGTCTGGACACATGTCCAGAGGGTTCGGAGTTTTTGCGTGACACGATTTGTCCAGCTCACCGGCCCTGGATGTTCCGACTACTGCGCAGTGTCGTGAGTTGACCATGCGCATCGCCCTGTTGTCCTACCGGAGCAAGACCCATTGCGGCGGGCAGGGCGTCTACGTCCGCCATCTCTCCCGCGGGCTAGTCGAACTCGGCCACGACGTCGAGGTGTTCTCCGGCCAGCCCTACCCCGAGGTGCTCGACCCTCGGGTGCGGCTGACCAAGGTGCCCAGCCTCGACCTGTACCGGGAGCCCGACCCGTTCCGCGTCCCGTGGCCCAGCGAGATCAAGACCCGGGTCGATCTGCTCGAACTGCTGACGACGTGGACCGCCGGTTTTCCCGAACCGAAGACGTTCAGCCTGCGCGCTGCCCGGATCCTCGCCGAGCGGCGCGACGACTTCGACGTCGTCCATGACAACCAGTGCCTCGGCACGGGTCTGTTGACGATCGCCGGGCTGGGCCTTCCGGTGGTGGCAACCGTGCACCACCCGATCACCCGGGACAGGATCCTCGACGTGGCGGCCGCGCGGTGGTGGCGCAAGCCGCTGGTTCGCCGGTGGTACGGGTTTGCGGCGATGCAGCAGGAGGTGGCCCAGCAGATCCCCGAGTTGCTCACCGTCTCCTCGACGTCGGCGGCCGACATCAAAAAGGACTTCGCGGTGTCGTCCGACCAACTGCACGTGGTACCGCTGGGGGTGGACACCGAATTGTTCAAGCCCACTGAGCACCGAGTCCGCAATCGGATCATCGCGATCGCCAGCGCCGACGTACCGCTCAAGGGCGTGAGCCACCTGCTGCATGCCGTTGCACGCCTTCGAGTGGAACGGGACCTCGAACTGCAACTGGTCGCCAAACTCGAGCCCAACGGACCGACCGAAAAGCTCATCGCCGAGCTCGGCATCTCCGACATCGTGCACAGCTCGAGCGGGATCTCCGACTCCGAGCTCGCGGACCTGCTCGCATCGGCTGAAATCGCTTGTATCCCTTCGCTGTACGAAGGTTTCTCGCTGCCCGCGGTGGAGGCGATGGCCAGCGGCACTCCGATCGTCGCAAGCCGCGCAGGCGCGCTGCCTGAGGTGGTTGGGGTCGACGGCGAGTGCGCACGGTTGGTCCGCCCCGCCGATGTCGACGAGCTGACCACGGTGCTCGGTGAACTCCTCGACTCGCCACTGGAACTGCAGCGCCTCGGCGCCAACGGCCGACAACGCGCCCTTGACGTGTTCAGCTGGGAATCCGTTGCGGCGCAGACTGTCGCCGTTTACCAACGGGCTTGCGAGCGAGTCGCGGCATGCTGACCGTCGACTTCGACCGGCTCGCCATTGGTGCCGGCACGAAGGTGATCGACGTGGGCTGCGGGGCGGGCAGGCACAGCTTCGAGGCTTACCGTCGCGGCGCGGACGTCATCGCGTTCGACCAGAACGCCGCCGATCTCAACGACGTCGACGAGATCATGCAGGCGATGAAGGACCAGGGCGAGGTGCCCGAATCGGCGCGGGCCGAGGCGGTCAAGGGCGACGCGCTCGACTTGCCTTACGCCGACCGTACTTTCGATTGTGTCATCGCGTCGGAGATCCTCGAGCATGTGCCCGACGACGATCGGGCGATCGCTGAGTTGGTTCGGGTGTTGAAACCAGGCGGAGCGCTGGCGATCACGGTTCCCCGCTGGCTGCCCGAGCGGGTGTGCTGGGCGCTGTCCGACGATTACCACGCCAACGAGGGCGGTCACATCCGGATTTATCGGGCCGACTCGCTGCGTGACAAGGTGCTCGGCCACGGGCTGCGGCTCACCCACACACATCACGCGCATGCGCTGCACTCGCCGTTCTGGTGGTTGAAATGTGCTGTGGGAACCTCGAAGTCGGACCACCCGGCAGTCGCCGCCTACCACAAACTTCTAGTGTGGGACATGATGAGTCGGCCATGGATCACCCGCACCGCCGAATCCCTGCTGAATCCATTGATCGGCAAGAGCGTGGCTCTGTATTTCAGGAAGCCGGAGGTGCCGGTTGCCGTTATATGACGTGCCCGCAGTGCGCGGAGTGTTGACCCCCGCGCAATGTCGCCAGACCGCGCAGTCGATCGCCGCGACACAGGAATCTTCTGGTGCCATCCCGTGGTTCGACGGTGGCCACACCGATCCGTGGGATCACGTCGAGAATGCGATGGCACTCGCCGCAGCAGGTCTATTGGAACCGGCGCGTGGCGCGTTTGACTGGTGCCGCACTGCCCAGCGGGCCGACGGGTCCTGGCCCATCCAGCTGCGCAACGGCGTCATCGAAGACGCCAACAGCGACAGCAACTTCTGTGCCTACATAGCCGCCGGGGTCTGGCACCACGTTCTGGTCACCGGCGACAGACACTTCGCAGAATCCATGTGGCCCGTCGTCGCCAACGCGATCGACTTCGTGGTGGACCTGCAATTCGCCGGCGGTGAAATCTCATGGGCCAGAAGCCCGTCCGGCCCCGAACCCGAAGCCTTGCTGACCGGAAATGCCAGCATCTACCACAGCATCCGGTGCGCACTTGCGTTGGCCGATTATGTCGACGATCCTCAGCCGGAGTGGGAGGTTGCGGTCGGGCAGCTGGGTCACGCGATCGCGCGTCACCCAGAGGCATTCGTATCCAAGGACCGTTGGTCGATGGAGTGGTATTACCCGGTGCTCGGTGGCGCGCTGCGAGGCGGCGCCGCGCGGTCACGCATCGACGAGCGGTGGGACGACTTCGTCGTTGAAGGCCTTGGCATCCGCTGCGTCGACGATCGGCCATGGGTCACCGGTGCCGAAACCTGCGAACTGGTAATGGCATTGGACGCGGTCGGCGACTCGGCCCGAGCGCACGAGCAGTTTGCGGCCATGCACCACCTCCGTGAAGAGGACGGCTCCTACTGGACCGGCCTGGTGTACGCCGACGGCAAGCGTTGGCCGGTGGAGCGCACCACGTGGACGGGCGCGGCGATGATCCTTGCGGCCGATGCGCTGTCCTCCACCACCGCCGCCAGCGGCATCTTCCGCGGCGCGGACCTGCCACGCGGCCTGGAGGGTGAGTACGACTGCGCTTGCGCTACCAGCGATCGGTAGCCGTCAGGATCAATCGGCTACTTACCACTCGTCACCCGGCGTCCCTGAGATCCGCTCAAGCACCCGCATCGAGCCCGTTGCCAACACCTCGCGGAAGTCACCGGTGCCGAGCGCCCGTTGGTAGACGTGGAACGGCGCCTGCCCGCCGTCGTCGGGGTTGGGGAACACGTCGTGAATGATCAATGCGCCGCCGACATCGACCCATCGGACCCAGCCGTCGAAGTCGCGCTGTGCGGCCTCCTCGGTGTGGCCGCCGTCAATGAACAACAGCCGCAACGGCATTCGCCAGCCACGTGCAACCACCGTCGACTTGCCGACGATCGCCACTACGTGGTCGTCCAGCCCCGCGGCGTCAAGTGTGTGCCGCAGGGTTGGCAGCGTGTCGAACAGTCCGGTGACCGCGTCGACCATCGATTCGTCGTGATACTCCCAGCCCGGCTGGTGTTCTTCGGAGCCGTGATGGTGGTCGATCGTGTAGATCACGCCACCGGTCTGTTGCGCCGCGGCGCCAAGCAGCACCGTGGATTTGCCGCAGTACGTGCCGATTTCGACGCCTGTGCCATCACCGAGATACTTCACGGCGGCGTCGTAGAGTGCGTGTCCTTCGTCGGCGGGCATGAAGCCCGTGACCTGTTCGGCGAGGGCGAAAAGTTCGTCAGTGCGGCTCATCGGGGTCCAACTTACCGTTGCTGGTGAAACGCAGTTGTAGTAGCGTCCGGACATGTGTCCGATCCGGCGCTGGAGTCGACTCGGCGCCGTCTGACCGCCAAACAGGCCGACACCGTCGACCGCCTGGGCAGGGCCGCGGTCGAGCTCCTGTGTCGTGAAGGATTTGCCGGTCTGACTGTGCGGCGAGTGGCCGCCGAGGCCGGCGTCGGGGCGGCCACCGCCTACACCTATTTCTCGTCCAAGGAGCACCTCGTCGCAGAGGTCTTCTGGCGCCGGCTCGCCGCTTCGCCACCGGCGGCACACAAATCAGACGAGCCCGCCGCCCGCGTCTGTGAGGTGCTGCGCCACATCGCACTGTTGGTCGCCGACGAGCCGGAATTCGCGGGTGCGGTCACCAACGCGCTGCTGGGCAAGGAACCCGATGTCGAGGTGCTGCGGCAGCGCATCGGCCGCGACATCAGGGACCGACTGGCCGCCGCACTCGGGCCGGACACCGATCCCGACGTCATCGATTCGCTGGAGATGCTGTACGCGGGCGCGTTGGTGCGCGCGGGAATGGGCTACGCGTCGTACGCGGAAATCGCTGCGCGGTTGGAGAAATCGGCGCGGTTGATCCTGGGTTAGCGCGGGCCAAGGATCGCGATCGCCGCCGCGTTCGCGGGTTCGATGATGCCGCGCACATCGCGGCCGTCCTCCACGAACAGTGCGGTCAGTTCGCGCAACCCACCCAGCAGGATGAGCGCCAGCGGCCGAGAGATCGGCGACAGCTGCGCACGCCGGAAACCGGAGCTGTCGGTGAGATCGACAAGCATGTCGGTGAGTTGTTCCAGGGCGAGACGATGCAGCGGCCGGGCCACCACGCCCAGCGCGGGTGCCTCCCTGATCCAGCTCAGCGTGATCGCCGGCCGCGACCCGATGTGCCCGACGTAGGCATCCGACGCCTGGCGGATCTGGACCTGCCATTCCGCCTCGGGGTCGACGGCCGCCTGGATGGTGGCGATCAAGTCCGCGTTATTTCTGCGCAGCACTTCGATCAGGCACTCTTCCTTGCTGGCGAACTGCTCGTAGAAGGTGCGCTTCGAGGTGCGCGCGTGCCGGACGATGTCGGCGACGGTGGTGTCGCGATACCCGCGTTCACCAATCGATACGGCCAGCCCGTCGAGCAACCGGTCGCGGAAGGCAGAGAATGCGCTGTCGACGGACGCACCCTTGTCGAGCGCTGTCGTCATTTCGCCTCCTCGAGACCCTTGCGCTTGCCTGGTACCAAGCGGTACCGTACTACACATACCTGTGGTACATCGTAGTACCAGGCAACTGGCTGGGAGTGATTCACCGATGACTGACACAGCAGTGAGCGTCGATACGAAGGCCCCGACGACCCATGGCAAGATGCCGCCGGTCGTGCGCCTGCCGAAGCCCGTCCAGGGCGTTCTCCTGTCGGGCTTCCGCCGTTGGTTCCAGCGGAATGCGCAGAAGCGATACGGCCCCGTCTTCGCCATCAACGTTCCGTTCTTCGGCCGCAGCGTGGTCGTCTCGGACCCGGCGCTGGCGCGGCAGGTCTTCCTCGCGAGCACCGACGATCTGATGAACGTGCAGCCCAACCTCAGCAGGATCTTCGGACCGGGTTCGGTGTTCGCGCTGGACGGCAAGGAACACCGCGCCCGCCGCAAGCTGCTCGCCCCGCCGTTTCACGGCCAGAGCATCAAGAACTACGAGAAGGTC